>CAYNQA010000244.1:0-5172 GCA_964399225.1 uncultured Anaerolineaceae bacterium | reverse complement strand
CCATAGCGCGAGACGCGTCCGTACGTGGTCTTGAGACCGGTCACGCCGCAGAACGAAGCGGGTTGACGCACCGATCCGCCCGTGTCGGTGCCGAGCGCGGCGGGGACGAGACGCGCCGCCACGGCCGCGGCGCTCCCACCCGAGGATCCGCCCGGCACGCGGGTCAGGTCCCACGGATTCATCGTGCGCCCGTACGCGGAGTTTTCGGTGGACGAGCCCATCGCGAATTCGTCGGTGTTGGTCTTGCCGATGACAATGGCGCCCGCCTGCTGTAATTTTTTCACCGAAGTGGCCGTGAACGGAGGGATAAACCCTTCCAGGATCTTCGATCCCGCCGTCGCGGGCATACCTTCGACGGTGAGGACATCTTTAATGGCGATCGGGATTCCGCGTAAAGGTTGGTGGTTATCAGTTGACGGTTGGTCGTCTATTTTCCTGGCTTGATCGAGGGCCTGTTCCCCGTCAACATGTAAAAACGCATGCAGGGACGGGTTGAGACGCGCGATCTCCTCCAACGCGGACTGTACCAGCTCGCGCGAGGAGAAGTCGCCGCGCTCGAGGCCGCGCTTCATTTGGGTGAGGGTGAGGGAGGAGATGGAGGGCATTTTGTGGACGATGGACGATAGACGATGGACGATACAAATGGTCCATCGTCCATTGTCTGCGGTCTATTCAAATACTGGTGGGACTTTGAACTGGTCGTCGCTGGTTTCGGGCGCGGTCTTGAGCAGGGTGGCCGTATCGAGACCGGGGCGCGGCTCGTCAACGCGCAGGGGCATGGATGCCAGTCCACCGCCCGTGGTGGGAGGCACATCGTGCGTGTCGAGTTCCTGCAATTTGGCGATGTGATCGAGGATGGAGGAGAGCTGTCCGCGGTAATGCTCCACCTGCCCGTCGGTCAACTGCAGGCGGGCGAGGCGGGCGATGTGTTCAACGTCTTTGAGCGTGAGGGACATGCGGCGATTATATCAGGGAGGTTAAGGCGCAACCGTGGGCGTGGATGTGGTGTCTGCGTGAATGAATCCCTGTGTGTACCACAGCAAATAATCCAGGACATGCGCACCCCAGTACAGTTCATCGTGCGCGCCAGGATTGAGCCGCCACTCGTGGGGAATGCCGTACTCGGTGAGGAACGATTCGAACTGGGAATTAAATCCGCGCTCACGGTCGTTGTCTCCCGAGTCGATATAGATGCGCGGCCAACTGGCAGGGTCGTGGTTCTGGATGATGTAGACGATGTTCGCACGGTCTTCCGGGAATACGGCCGGGGAGTGCAGCCCGACCGAGCCGAAGAGATCCAGACGGAGTCCAACTTGAAGCGCCCAGCCTCCGCCACGAGAAAGTCCGCCGATGGCGCGGTGCTGGCGGTCGGGAATGGTGCGGAAGTTGGCGTCGATATAGGGCATGATGTTGTTGACGAGGTACTGCCCGAAATACTCGCCCTGAGGCAGGTTCCAGTATCGGTCATCAGGGAAAACCATAATGAAAGGTTCTGCCTGGCCGGAGTGGATGAGGGTATCGGCGGTTGTCGGTGCGCCAAGGCGCACCCACTGGTCAGCGGTGTAAGTTTGGCCGTTGAGGAGGTAGAGCACGGGATAATGCCTGTCGGTAAAGTGCTCGTAGCACGGCGGCAGGTAGATAATGAAAAGGGTGGTGGATGTGTCGGTGGGGATTTCGCCTGTACGCAGTTCACCGGGCGCAGCGAGACATTCCAGCGGAGTGGCGGTGGGGGTTGGCAGCGGAGGCAGGGGGGTGGCGGTGGAGGTGGGAATAACGATTGCCGTCGGCGTGGGCGGGACCGGATCTGGCGGCTGGCAGGCGGCAAGCCCAAAAAGAAGAGCAAGGGTGGTGAAGGTCAGGGTCGCTTGGCGGTTGAACATTCCACGCATTATATAATAACCACAGCCAAAAATTGCGCATTCGGCTTTTCTAAATTTTACCGAGTGCGGTATACTCGGCTCGTTCGGGGTGTGGCGCAGTTGGTAGCGCACCGCGTTTGGGACGCGGGGGTCGTGGGTTCGAGTCCCTCCACCCCGACCAAATAAACCGACGACCAAAAAGGTCGTCGGTTTTTCTTTATTTCACGCCGGCCCTGCAGGGAACATCAAACTGCTTTCCGCAGTCTCTGTGCGCTCGGTGGTGAATACGACCTGTTGTGCTAAAATAAAGCGCGGAGGCACAAACATGGCAGAAAAGAAATTCGACGGTGTCATCGAAGCCGTCCGCTACACCCGCAATGGACAGATCGAATTCGTGCGCGCCTATGAGCGCCGCGGCGCCACCTTCTCAGACCGGGTTTTGCTCGATCGTAAAACCCTGCTCGAGCGGATCAAATCCAAAAAGAAGTTCGTCACCGGCGAGCGCAAGGAGCTGAACGCCAGCACCTTCGCCCCCGACCGTGACGTGCAGTTGGTAAAGAACGGCGACAAGGAGTGGATCGCCACCCGCGTCGATGCCAGCCGCGACGAACTCGAAGGCGTGCCCCTTCTCTAGGAAGGCCGCGCCCCAGACATTTTGCCCATCCCCACTTCCCCATGAAAATCCTTGACCACACCCCCTTTCAGGATCCATCCGGGCAGATCAGCCTGATCAGCCGCATCCAGGGCACGCTAAAGTATGGGCTCTCGTGGTACCCCACGCTGGAAGCCCAAAAGAACGTGATCGCCATCCTCAACAAGGCGTTGGAACGTGGTTACACCCTGGTACGCAACAAGGAACTGGGGGTAAGCGGCATCTTCGTCCCGCTGGTATTGATCGGTTCCGCCGGCGTATACCTGATCGACGTGACCCCGCTCAAGGGGTTCTATCAGGCGCGCGGCAACGAATGGGGCACCCTGACGAACGGACGATTCCAACCCGCCAGCATCAACATCCTTGCACGGGCTGAACGGCTGGCGCGTGTGCTCGAAGTCTTCTACCAGCGGCAGGGCGTTACCCTGCCCGTCTCCGTGGAGCCGGTGCTGATGGCCGCCGACCCCGGCCTGCACATCGAATCGGTGCGGCCGGCTGTCCGCGTGGTGCAAAGCGATGCCATCGAACGCTTTGCCGCCAACCTGCTCAGCTCGCGCCCAGTGATGGATGCACGCACCGCCAATGAACTGGTGGACCGCCTCATCACCCCGCATTCCGGCAAACAGCAAGAGACGGCCGCCCCGCCCGATGAAAACGATCCCTATGCCGAACAGGACGAGACACCCTTCCAGATCCAAATGGAGCCGTCGCGCCTGCAGACCTTCCTGAATGCGCCAAAAAGCGACGCACTGATCGATACCCGCCCGGCATCGCCCGGCGAAGTTGGCTTTGCACTGGAAGACGAAGAGCCCGGCCGGCCCGAGCAGCCGACTGTCCGCGTGATCAACCCGCCCGGCGCGGAGGAGGAAGCGCTCCGTCCGCAGCGAAACAAGACCCGCCGCTATTTCGGTATGACAGTCGCACAGATCGCCCTGCTCACCGTCATGGCCATCATCGAATGCTGTGTGCTGATCGGCGGCGTGTGGTACATCATTTCCCAATCCCAGCCTTGACCCCGCCTTTCCTCTCGATCATCATCCCCGCACATAACGAGGAGCAGCGCCTGCCCCAAACACTGGAGCAGGTGTTTGCTTTTCTTAAATCGCAGACGTACTCCGCCGAAGTCCTTGTTGTGGAGAACGGCAGCAGCGACCGCACCTACGAGGTTGCCGCGGAATATGGCCGCACACATCCATCGCTGCGCATTATTCGCGAGGAACAACCCGGCAAAGGCCGCGCCGTGAAGAGAGGCATGCTCGAAGCCACAGGCGAACATCGCTTCATGTGCGACGCCGACCTCTCCATGTCCATCGAACAAGTAAATCACTTCCTCACGCATCAAGCCGACATCACCATTGGATCGCGCGAGGCCAAAGGCTCAGTCCGCGAGCAGGAGCCGCTCTACCGTCACCTTGGCGGGCGTCTCATCAACTTGATCATCCGTCTGCTGATCCTCCCGCGTCTCAACGACACCCAATGCGGCTTCAAGTGTTTCAGCGCCGATGCCGCTCAACAAGTATTCTCGCGCCAAACCCTGCCCGGTTGGTCCTTCGACATCGAAGTGCTCTACATCGCCCGCCGCCTCGGCCTCAGCATCCGCGAGGTGCCCATCCGCTGGCGCTTCCATCCCGATACAAAACTCAGCGCCGTGCAAGATGCCCTGCGCATGGTGCGCGACATCTTCCGAATCCACGCCAACGCCCTGCGCGGACGGTATGATCTACCCTGACCTCTCCCTCGAACAAAATTTATGGGACGGGGGATTTGAGTCCATCGCCGGACTCGACGAAGCCGGACGCGGCGCCCTGGCCGGCCCGGTCACTGTGGCAGCCGTGATCCTGCCTCGCCAACATGCGCTTCTTTCCTCGACCCTAAGCGGGGTGCGCGACTCCAAACTGATGACTGCGGGACAGCGACTCCGCTGGGCGGACTCCATCCGCGAAGCGGCGCGCGCCTGGTCGCTGGGCTGGGCCTCCGCCGAAGAGATAGACGCGCTCGGCATCGCCGCATCCACCCGTCTCGCCGCCGAACGCGCCCTTGCAGATCTCTCTCTCGCCCCCGATTTCCTGCTCACCGACTTCCACCTGAAACCCGATACCGAAATCCCCTTCGCCTCCCTCGTCAAAGGCGACCAGAAATCGCTCACCATCGCATGTGCGTCCGTGCTGGCGAAAACCGCGCGCGATGAACTGATGCGCGAGTTGGACGAGCAGTATCGCGGTTATGGGTTGGCAAAGCACAAGGGATACGGGACGGCGAGTCACAGAATGGCGATCGAAAGACTCGGTCACTCCCCCATTCATCGAAAGACGTTTCAATTTCACAATAAATAAGAACCCCGTTTTCTCGAAGAAAACGGGGTTCTGTTTTTAGTACGGCTCCTTCAGCAGTTTATCCAACACTTCCTGCGAACTGGCATCGATGACCGCGTGCTGACTTCCGCCGTGCGAGTCCATCGTCACCACCACGGGGAAGTCCTTGACCTCGATGACCCACAGCGCTTCGGGCGTGCCGAATTCCAGCTTGAACACACCCAACACCTTCTTCACCGATTGGGCAATGAACGAGGCCGCTCCGCCAATGGCGTGGAAGTAGACGCCTGGCGTCTCCTGGCAGCCTTTCAATGTCTTCGCGCCCATGCCGCCCTTGCCGATCACGCCT
>CAYNQA010000243.1:0-5180 GCA_964399225.1 uncultured Anaerolineaceae bacterium | reverse complement strand
CAAAGCGTGCAGTGGATTGGCGGGATTCTGCGCGATTTACAAGCATTTTTCTGGCTTCAAGTTTTTCCTGCTCTCAAGCATTTTCCCAGCCCGCCCGCCAACCACTAACGCAAACCGCTAGCCCATTCCCCTACTAGCAATCCCCTCATAAACTCGCTACAATGATAGTGTCCATCCGCATCCATGCAGAGAGCGAGGTGATTGCATGAACACAGGCTTTTCATCGCGGAGACTGCTGCGCATGATCGGTATTCCGCTCGGGGCTGCGTTGGTCGCCTATCTGGTCTGGGACGGCTCGAAGGGATTCAGCGCCGGGGGGATCTGCGCCGGGCTGGGCTTGCTCCTAGCCGCGGGGGCCATGGCTTACATCAAGCAAATGGAAGTGGTGTCGGAGAGGAACATCACCCAACGGATCCGCGCGGAGTATCCACCCGAAGCGCAGAGTGAGGTCCGCAAGGCGTATGAACGTCTGAAAGTGAAGGAACTGGAAGGACTGTTTACCAAGATCCTGGATGATGCAAATGGGGACCCGAGGAAGGCGGCCCAACTGGCGATCGTCGCCGAGGGGGTCGGCTGGAAGGCCTTCATGGAAAATCGCTGGTGAGGGAGAAAGAAACGCAACGGGGCGGACCAAGGTCCGCCCCGTTTTTATTTCAAGGAAAAACAGAAAAGCTACTCGTACCGCAACGCTTCGACCGGCTCGAGGTTCGCGGCGCGGCTGGCGGGGTAGATGCCAAAGAACAACCCGACCGCCGCCGAAAAGATGGTGGCAAGCAGGACCGCGTCCATACCGATGCGGGGATAGAAGGCTGTCCCCGAGGCGGCCGCCACTTTTTCCACTACGAACGAGATGAACCAGCCAAAGGCGATGCCGATGATACCGCCAAAGAGACTCAGCAAAGAAGACTCGGTCAGGAACTGCATGAGGATGTCGCGTTTGCGCGCGCCAAGCGCTTTGCGCAGACCGATCTCCTTGGTGCGTTCGGTCACCGAGACCAGCATGATGTTCATGATACCGATGCCGCCCACCAACAGCGAGATGGCCGCGATGCCACCCAGGAAGATGGTCAGCACACCGGTGATTGCGGCGGCCGTGCTGAGGAAATCCTGCTGGCTGAACACGGTGAAATCGTCCGCGCCGACCTCGGTGCGATGACGGGTGCGCAGGATCGAAGAGACTTCATCCACGGCCTGCGGCACAGATTCCGAATCGACCACCTGGACGAGCAGCATGTCCACCTGGTCACGGTTGCGGCGTTCGAAGAGACGCGCCTGCGCCGTGGTGAACGGGACCAACGCGCGGTCATCTTCCGAGCCGAACATGCCGCCGCCCTTCGGCTCCCACACGCCGATCACGCGGAAAGGCTGGTTCTCGATCGTGATGGTCTCACCCACCACACCTTCGCGCCGTCCAAAAAGCGTATCGGCCAGTTCCGGTCCGATTACCGTCACCGAGGCGCGCCCGAGCAAATGCTCTTCAGTGATGGGCTCCCCTTCGGCCAAGGTAAAACTGCGCAACGGGAAGAATTCCGGCGTCACGCCCGAGACGTTGGTACTGGTCATCTGTCCAGCCGCGCTGATCACAAGGGTATCAGCCACCATCGGCGAGACCATCTGCACATGCGGCGCCGCGAATGGGTCAGCCAGCGCTTGTGCATCCTGCAGGGTCAGCGGCTTCGGGTTGCGCACCGATTCATCGCCGCCGCGGAAGACGAACAGCAGGTTGGTGCCGATGCCGCTGATCGAGCCGGTGATGCTGTCTTGCGCACCGGTGCCCACGGCCAGCATGGCGATCACTGCCGCCACGCCAATGACGATGCCTAGCACGGTCAGGCCGGAGCGTAGCTTGTTCGAGCTGAGGCTTTCGAGCGCCTCGAGTAATGCCTGTGTGAAAGTCATGCCGCCGCCTTTCCGTCGCCACTCCAGCCATCCGTTTCGACAACGCCGTCGCGCAGGCGGATGACGCGCTGGGTCTGCTCGGCAATGGTCGGATCATGCGTAACGATGATCAGGGTCGTGCCGCGCTCTTTGTTCAAGTTGAGCAGAAGATTCATGATCTCCTTGCCCACTTTGCTATCGAGGTTGCCTGTCGGTTCATCCGCCATGATGATGGACGGGTTATTGACAATGGCGCGCGCGATCGCCACGCGTTGCTGCTGTCCGCCCGAGAGTTCGGTGGGACGATGTGTCATGCGGTCCCCGAGCCCGACGAGTTTCAAGGCGTCCTTGGCGCGCTCGCGGCGGCCTTCGATCAACCCGGCGTAACGCAACGGAAGTTCCACATTGAAGATGGCCGTCTGACGCGAGAGCAGGTTAAAGCTTTGGAAGACGAAACCCACCTTGCGGTTGCGGATGTTCGCCAACTGGTCGTCGTTCAAAGTAGCCACCGACTCGCCGTCCAAAACATATTCACCCGAGGTCGGCCGGTCAAGACAGCCCAGGATATTCATCATCGTGGATTTGCCGCTTCCCGATGGACCCATGATGGACACCACCTCGCCGCGCGCGATCTTCACCGAAGCGCCGCGCAGGGCGTTCACTTCCACTTCGCCCATCACGTAGGTCTTCACCAGGTTATCGGCAACCACTACCCAATCATTAGACATGGTTTCTCATTTCATTATTTGTAGGGCTTTCGCTCACGGAGTCCAAAGTCTTCGCGAAGCACCCCTGTGGGGGCCTGACTTTGGCTGCAAAATCTGGAGATTTTGCAGTCCGTCGAAATTCCTGATTTGTTCTCGAGTGGCCACTATCCGCCGAACGGACCACCACCGCCGCCGGGACCGCCGCCCTCGAACTCCACGGGCGGATTGAGGATGATCAGGTCGCCTTCGTTGATGTCACCGCCGGCCAACACGCTCATCGTATCCGACGAAGACCCGAGTCGGATCTCCACCTTGGTGGGCACGCCGTCGCGGAGCACATACACCACCCGCACGCCGTCCACCAAACGCACGGCGCGATTGGGGATCAGCATCACATCCTTCATCTCCTGCACGGTGATGGTCACTGCCGCGGTCATGCCGGGCTTCACTTGCTCATCCGCATCCGTGATGCGCACTGTGACCGTGAAGTTAACAACGCCGGCTGTCGGCGTGGCGGCCTGCGAAACCTGGCTCACCTCGCCGTGATATTCCCCGCCGAGAATTGCATCGAAACTCAAATCCACCGGCTGGCCCACACTCACCGAGTTGATATCTACTTCGGAGACCTCCACGTCCACATACAACTCCGACAGATCGTCAATGCGGAATCCGCGTGTGCCTGCCGTCACCTGGTCGCCCGCGAGCGGGTGCGCGTCCGTGATCGTCCCGGCGAAAGGAGCGACGAGGCGGGCAAGGTTTAGGGTAGCCTTGGCTGCATCCACGCGCGCCTGAGCGGCGGCAAGATCTTCGGGGTTGGGACCTTCTTTCACGCGGTCGTACGTGCGTTGGGCATCCTCGAGGCGGGCGGCGGCAAGGGCCAGGTTTTCATCCGCACGCTCGATGGTTTCTTCATCTGCTTCGATCTTTCGTACCTGCCCAAACACACGGACTACAAGACCGTCCTCCAGCGAGTCGCGATATTCCTTCGCTGTATCGTAAATTTCCTGTGTTTCGCGCAAGGCGATCTGAGCCTGAATGCGAGCCGTATCCGATTCGACCAGGTCCGCGAGCGCTTTTTCCGCGGCCACCAGGTCTGCTTGGGCGAGGATGATGTTTTGTGAAACGGTCGCCGGGGAGAGAGAGGCCAACACGGCCTCCGCAGGTACGAGGTCCCCGATTGAAGCGGTGACCTCAGAGACAGTCCCGCTGGTAGCCCAGGTCAGAGTGGCGGTCTGGCGCGCACGCACTGTACCGGTCGCCCCTACCGTGGCGAGCAACTCTCCGCGCTCGGCTTTCACCGTCTGGTATTGGCTTTGTTCGGTTCCGCTGTTGCGGGTTGCAAAGAAAATCCCTGCAAGCACCACCAAAATGGCGGCAGGGATGACAAACTTGCGATTTTTCTTCAGGAATTCCATGGGTGTTTCCTCCGTACGCGATTGTACCCGTTTCGTTTACAGGCACAAGTGATTAGAACCAGAATTTACGCAAATCTTACGCTTTCTTCACGGTTCATTCACGATTTCCGAAAGGTGACGATTGTCGTCAGGTTTGGTGACATTTACGCCTTTGACCCTCCGGGTACTTCCGGTATCATCCGATAAATCCCACTACATTTATTTATTGATTGCCCAAAGGAGAACACGGTCATGCAGGCTGTGCCAAGCGAATTTCTGGATATAGACCGCAAGTCGCGCGCCAATAAACCATATTTCGATCTCGACCTGCGCCCGCCCGAGGAGCGCACCTGTGATTTTGAGGATGTCGTTATCGAATTTAGTGCCGAACGCGCCATGGTGGAGGCATCACGCTGCATCCACTGCCCCGACCCGGCGCCCTGCATGGTAGCCTGCCCCACACACAACGACATCCCCTCAGCCATGTGGCTGATCGAACAGGGACGTTTCGGTGAGGCCGCCAACCTGTATCACGAGACCAGCTCTCTGCCAGAGGTCTGCGGGCGCGTCTGTCCGCATGAGGCCCTCTGCCAGGGGTCCTGTGTATTGAACAAACACCACACCCCGGTGCTCTGCGGGGAATTGGAAGTCTTTGCTGTTGACTATAAACGCCGCCACGAAGGCCATATCCTTTCGGTCGGCGCCCCGACGGGGAAACGGGTGGCCGTTATCGGAGCTGGGCCGGCCGGATTGGGCTGCGCCGAACAGTTGGTACAGCGCGGCCACGAGGTGACCATCTTCGAGTCCAAGCCCGGACCGGGCGGCTTGTTGGTTTATGGCATCCCGAACTTCAAACTTCCCAAGGATGTCTGGGAGGAAAAATGGGAGGAGTTCGAGCGCGCCGGCGTGAAGTTTGTACCGAACACTTACATCGGAAAAGACAAGACCATCGACGGCTTGTTCGAAGAGGGCTTCCACGCGGTCTTCATCGGCGTCGGCTCTGAGATCGACGCCAAGATGGAAGACACTCCCGGCACCGACCTGCCCGGCGTGTACGAAGCCACCGATTTCCTGATCCGCGGCAATGTGGACCGCGATATTCTGCCCGCCGATATGCTTGAACCACTCGAGATCGGTAACCGCGTAGTGGTCATCGGCGGCGGCGACACCGCCTCCGACTGTCTGCGCACTGCCCTTCGTC
>CAYNQA010000242.1:0-5184 GCA_964399225.1 uncultured Anaerolineaceae bacterium | reverse complement strand
AATTCGAGCCAGGCCTTGCCAGGCACGATCATCTCGGCGCGCAGGCGCAGGAGACGGTTTTGCTCCACGGCCTCCACGCGCCAAAAGTCGAGCGACTCGCCCGTGCGGATCTCATCGGGATGACGGCGGCCGCGACGCAGACCCACGCCGCCGATGGCCTTGTCCATCCAGCCGCGGATCGCCCACGACCAATCCATGTAGAGCCAGCCGCGCGCGCCGCCGATGCCAGTGTAGGAACGAAAAACGGTTTCGGCTGGCAGGTCGAGCAGAACCTGCCGCCGCTCCACGAACATACCCTCCTCCACCGTGAACACGTACGGCTTCACGTCGCCCTGCGCGATGACGAGCGCGTCCATCCAACTCGTCTCCACGTTATCGCGCTGGATGCGGTTGAGCGCGAGATGCGTGGCGGTCTTGAAGTCGATCGGTTTGATGTTGGGGAAAATCTTTTTGGCCGCGTCATCGCGGACGATGAGGCGGGCGCGCAGACCCTCGATCAGCGGCGCCACGACGCGCCAATGGATCGGCGTGACCATGTGCACCCAATAGGCGGAGAGACGCGGCGCGTAGAATGGCGTGCGGATCAGGCGGCGTTTCAACCCGCGCTCCTTTGCATATTCGAGCAACATATCTGCATACGTCAGCCGCGTCGGGCCGCCGACCTCGATGACGCGGTTGACCGACTCGGGCGTTTCGAGCGCGGCGATGAGATAAGAAAGCACGTCGCGGATCGCGATCGGCTGGGCTTCGGAGAAGAACCAGGCAGGGCAGACCAACAACGGCTGGCGTTCGCTGATGAAGCGCACCATCTCGAACAGCGCCGACCCCGAACCGACGATCATGCCCGCGCGAATTTCGGTGACTGGAACTTTGCTGTAACGGAGCAGATACCCCGTCTCGTGGCGGGCGCGCAGGTAGGGAGAGAGGTCGCCCGCGGGATCCACCAACTCGCCGAGGTAGATGATGCGCTCGATGCCCGCCTCGTCTGCCGCGGCGGCGAAGTTGCGCGCCACTTGCAGGTCGCGCTCGGCGTTGATCTTTCCACCCTGCATCCCGTGGATGAGATAGTAGGCAATGGAGACACCCCGCATGGCGTCGGTGAGGAGGCGAGGGTCGAGGGCGTCGCCCGCCACGACCTCCACTTTGTTGCGCCAGGGACGTCCGTCGAGGCGGGAGGGGTCGCGCACCAGGCAACGTACACGGTAGCCCGCTTCAAGCAGGCGGGGAACGAGGCGTCCGCCAACATAGCCGGTGGCGCCGGTAACGAGGATCAGGCTCTTATCACCCATACGTCCCAGATTATAAAGTGAATCTGTAAAGCCCCCGTAAAGGAGCGGCGCGCGAGTGCTGGCTATAATTCCATCGGTGATGCATGAGCCGCAAACCTCTTGAATACGTATCCGGCCTGGCGCTTTTTTTGATGATCGCCCTCTTTATCGGGTGGAGCGTCATCCTGCGCCTGCCCATGATCCCCGCTTCGTTGATCGAGTGGCTGGGGAGCAGCCGCGACCCGCAGAGCGCGCTGGTGTATTTCAGCGGGATGGCAAGCGCCGCGGTGCTGATCGCGATCGGGTTCGGCGTGGAACTGCCAAAGATCAAGAACGTGACCATCTCGGAACGCGTCATGCGCTACTTGACCGGCCTGCCGCTCTGGGCGCTTTTTTTGATCCTGGCCGTTTCATTGGCCGGGTTCTGGACCGTCTTTCCGTCCTGCCAGCCGCCTGCCACCCTGATTTTCGAGGTGAGCGGACGCGAACGCACCTTCCAGCCATCTGACACGCTGACCGTAACGCCCAACGAGACCATCACGGTTACAGCGCGCTCGGCAAAGGCCGGCACCACCCTCTCGTGCACATGGGAATATGCAGGACCGATCTTCGATACGCCCGGCGCCCAACGCGGATGCAGCGTTTACATCCACTTCGGCGCGGAACCGGGCAGCGGGTTCCTGACCGTGGTGACCGCAGAGAACTTCTGCGCGCAGACCTCGATCTTCTCCCTTCAAACCATTATTCAAACTCCCTAAGGAATACGGGGGCAACGCATGTCCACACTTCGCTCGTATTGGGTCGCTTTATTCGTATTGTCTTTTCTGGCAGTCGGGTGTGCAGGAGGCAGCCAGACTGTCAGCGTGAGCATTCTTCCGTTCGATTGCGTTGTGCCGCCGAATGGACAAGTGACACTGACGCTCTCCGGCCAGATCCCCGCCGGCACCCACATCGCCTGGGAGGCCAGCGCCGGCAACATTGTCTGGGCTGGCCAGGGACTGACCGCCACCTTCATCGCGCCGCCGGAGCCGGGCACGGCCACCATCACGGTACGCTTCGAGGCCGGCACGCCCTCTCCTCATCTGTTCACCCGTGAGTGCCGCATTGATAACGGGAATGGTCTCTCTGCGGCCAGCGGAAGTTCCAACTTCAATACCGGCTTTTCTGCCACCACACGCATCGTCATCAGCGAAGTGATGGCCAACGTCTGCGGCGGGCTCGACTATAAAAAGTATAACCAGTACATCGAGCTTTACAATCCCAACGACTCGTCTGTGGATGTGAACGGACTCTATTTCTTCGATGAAGGCAACAGCGGGACGCCGGACCAGCTCGTCCCATGGGCATCACGCTCCTCGTTCGAGCTGGACCCGAACCTGGTCACCAACACCACCACCATCCCAGCGCGCGGGTTTGCCCTGATCCTCTCTCCGCAATACCCGGAAGGCCTGTTTCCCCATCGCATGCCCTACACCATCCCGCCCGGGACAGTGATCCTGACCATCGCCGCCAGCGACACCCTTGGTGACGACATCTACGGCATCATTGCCGCCGATAACGGTTCCGATACCATCACGCTCTACCTCGGCGGCCTGACCGTGATGGATGACATCATAGACACCTACGGGACGCCGTCCATCATCGGCCCGCATCCGAACGACAACGATATCAACGACAATTTCATGGATAACGTCCCTCTCATTTTGAGCGAGTGCCAGTCCGCCGAGCGCGTGGATCCGCTGCGCCCGGATGCCGAAGGCAATTGGAGCGCCGTATCCGGCGGCACGCCCGGCGAAGGCCCGTATTAATGAAATGAACCCCTGCAGTGTGATAATGCAGGGGTTTTATTATCTTTCTGCTACAATTGGCGCGCATGTCCATTCCGCGCCCCCTCCTGTTCGTTTCGATCGGATTTATCTCCGGCCTCGTGATCGCGCAGGCTGCGCCCCTGCCAGTCAACATCTGGCTCATGATGGCGGGGGTGTTTCTGATGCTTGGCGTGCTTTGGCGCTTCCTCACTTCATCTCTTGAACTCAATACGCTTGCTTCGCAGGTCGTTTCGTTCACGATCCTGGCGGTCTTTGCCTGCCTGGGTGCAGCGCGCTATCAGGCGGCCATCCCGGTCTACGATGCATTCGACCTGGCATGGTACAACGACCGCGGCTACGACGTGCGCGTGACAGGCTGGGTCACCGAGCCGCCGGATGTGCGCGATACGTATGCCAACCTGCGCATGCGTGTGACCGGGCTCGACACCGGCGAAGATAAAGACCTGCAAGTGAGCGGCATGCTCCTGGTCCGCGTGGACCCGAACGAGCCGTATCAATACGGAGATGTGCTGCGGGTGCGCGGACGTCTGCAAGCACCGCCGGAAAACGAAGACTTCTCCTATCGCGATTATCTCGCCCGCGAGGGCATTTACTCGCTGATGAAATCCGCCGATGTGACGCGCCTGCCAAGCCGCGAGGGGAACTTCTTCACACGCGGACTCTTCACGCTCAAACTCCACGCCCTTTCCACCATCTACCGCATCTTCCCGGACCCCGAGGCATCCCTGCTGGCCGGCATTCTGCTCGGTGTGGACAACGGCCTGCCCGAGGACCTGCAACAGTCGTTCAAGGATACCGGCACCTCGCACATCATCGCCATCTCCGGTTTCAACATCGCCATCATCGCCGGGATCTTCCTCGCCATCTTCGGGCGCATGTTCGGACAGCGGCGCGGGGCGGTCTTTGCCGGGCTGGGCATCATCTTTTACACACTCCTCGTCGGTGCCGAAGCAGCGGTGGTGCGCGCCGCAGTCATGGGAGTCGTTGCCCTCTTCGCCCGTCATCTTGGCCGCCAGCAGGACGGTCTTAATACCCTCTTCGTTGTGGCCGCGTTGATGACGCTCGTCAACCCGTTCTATGTCGCGGATGTCGGCTTCCAGCTTTCGTTCGCCGCCACGCTTGGATTGATCCTCTATGCCCAGCCAATGGAGCAATGGGTCAAACGCATTCTCAGAAGAACCGGCACACAGGCGGGTCCCGATGCTGATGCGCGTATTTCCAACCTGGCGGGCATCATCAGCAGTCTCTTCCTGCTCACCCTCGCCGCACAGGTCACCACCATTCCGATCATGGCGTATCACTTCAACCGCCTGTCGCTGGTCTCATTCATCGCCAACCCATTCATCCTGCCGGTCCAGCCGGCGGTGATGATCCTCGGCGGCCTGGCGGATATGCTTGGCATGGTCTTCGAACCGTTCGGACAGGTCGCTGCCTATATCGCATGGCCGTTCGTGGCCTACACCATCCACGCCGTGGAATTGTTCGGCAATGTCTCATGGGCGGCTTTCTCGGTGGAGTTTCCGTTTTCGGCGGTGGTGCTCTGGTATGTTGTTCTCTTCGGCCTGACATTTGGCGGGCCGCGCATCAAGGAATTTATGGATAATCTCAACTCGCGCTTCCCGAAAGTCCCGGTCTGGGCGGTGCTTTCGAGCCTGACGATCATCGCCATCCTCGTCTGGCGCGCCGCACTGGCCATCCCCGACGGTAAACTGCACATCACGTTCCTCGATGTGGGTTCCTCCGATGCCATCCTGATCCAGACGCCCTCCGGCGACACCGTGCTGGTCAACGGCGGCGAAAGCATCTCGCAACTTTCGAGTCAACTCGGCGCGCGCCTGCCGCTCTTCAACCGCGAGATCGATTGGCTGATCGTGGCCTCGACACAGGAGAACCAGGTCAATGCATTGCCGCGCCTGATGGAACGTTACCCGCCCAAAGATGCGCTCTGGGCCGGCAACGTGGAAGCATCCTTCCCGTCGCGGACGCTGGAAGCGTGGCTCACCGAGAATGGTGTCCGCATGACGCGCGCAGAAAAGGATCAGACTCTCGACCTCGGCGACGGCGCAACTCTGACCGTTGTCACGTCC
>CAYNQA010000241.1:0-5227 GCA_964399225.1 uncultured Anaerolineaceae bacterium | reverse complement strand
GATAAAAACTTTTGATCGGCAACAGGTCCGCGCTTAATTCATATACCAGCGGAATACCCGTCGGGATGTTCAACTCGGTGATCTCGCCATCCGAAATATGATCGAGATACTTCACCAGCGCGCGGATGCTGTTGCCATGCGCCACCACCAGCACGCGCTTCCCAGCGTGGTTGGGGGGCGCCTGGTTTGCTTTCCAATAGGGCAGAACCCGTTCCAGCGTGATCTTAAGCGACTCGGTTGCAGGCAGTTGGTCCGCACTCAAGCCGGCATAACGCGGGTCGAAGCGCGGGTGCCGCTCATCGCTCAACTCGAGCGCGGGCGGGGGCACATCATAACTGCGGCGCCACACCTTCACCTGCGCCTCGCCAAACTTCTCGGCCATCTCGGCCTTGTTCAGTCCCTGCAGCGAACCGTAATGGCGTTCATTCAACTGCCACGCGCGCACCACCGGCAGCCACTCCAGTCCCATCTGCTCCTGAATGATCCAGAGCGTCTTGATCGCGCGCCTCAATACCGAAGTGTACGCCACGTCGAACTGATACCCGCCCTCGCGCAGCAACGTTCCGGCTGCGGCGGCTTCGGCTTCGCCTTGTGCGGTCAAACCCACATCGGTCCAGCCGGTGAAACGATTTTCCAAATTCCAGGTGCTTTGTCCGTGACGGACGAGAACAAGTTTATACATGATCTACTCCTGATCGATGAAAGTGACGATGGTCATTCCTTCGCGCGCAGCGGGCAATCGAACTCCACAGAAGAGGGCACGGCATACAGCGCGCGCGGCTCCGCAAGCAGGATCACCACAAGCGCATCCATGGTTCGTTTGTCTGTCCTGCATCCTAACACAAAAACGTCGCTGGCATTCGGGAACGATTGCGGCATCACACCGGGGAACACAACTGTGGTATGCCCCTGCGGGCCAAGCAGGCTGAAGATCAAGCGCGGATACTCGCGCCGCTGATACACTCCGCCCAGCCCGCCAAATCCCTGTGTGGCCAGAAAATACCTCGGATACAAAGCCCGTCCGCTCAACACCACGGCCTGAGGGTGATCGAGGAACGCCTCGAACTGCGCCTCCTCCAACCCCAGCGAACGCGGGAAACCCGCCTGCATGAACGCATCGAGGTGCGCCTGTGCATCGCCGGCCTGATACCGTTGCGGGAACAAACCGCTTGCAAGGATCATCAATGTGCCCAGCGACGCGAACAATACGAACGGAGGCGCCGCCATCGCGAACAACGGGCGTACCGCCGCCGCTTCGGGACTCCTTCCGTGCGGCTCAGCCATCGCTGTCCCCGCCCCCGAGCGAAGCCACGTTACGATCACGAGGCATCCCCACGTAAAGTAGAACAGGAAGATCCAGTCCACCGGGGCCGAGTAACGCCCGCCGGAGGTGCGTGCGGCGCTATTGACCGCCGTGTAAAGCAGGTGCACCCCCAATGGCAAAGCGCCGGCCAGCCCCGAGGTCCGCACGGCAAAGGCCACCCCGAGCGAGAACAGGAGCAGGTTGGCCGCGATCAAGAGAGCGGAAGCCGCATCCAGGCTGCCATCCCATTGGGCGCTCCAATAGGGAAAGGCTTCGCGAACCACCGTCCCCACCTCGTGGAACGCCAGGGAGGGCGGCATCACCAACGTCGAGGTGGTCAAGCCATGCAGATAATGCTCCGTCATCGCCTGAAGCGCCGGTGTGGTTCGCGACGGGATCTCGCCCTCAGTGGATGCCTCCGTCTCCAGCGCATCATCGGCGGCAGGCGGGGCATATTTCGGGTCAATGTATCGGTTATAGATCACCGAAACGATCTTGATCGAATACAGGTCCGTGGGCAGGCGGCCAAAATGTACGCTCCACGGCAGGGCGGCAGCCAGGAACACGACCCCGGCGGCCACAGAGAGCGCCACACGCCCACGCCAGGGACGGGAGCGCAGGAGGAAGGTCAATGCCAGCAAGGGAGCCAGCAGGCCCAGGGCGGAGGTCCGAACGAGGGAGGCAGCGCCGACCAGTCCCGCCGCCCAAAGCAAGGGGGAGGCGTTTTCCGTCCGCGCCAGCCAGATCGTCAGCAAAAGCAGGAAGCCCGCAATGGCGATCGCGGTCGGAAAATCGGTCAGCATCTGTTTCGGGTTGGCCATATCCACCAGGTCGCCGGCAAGAATGCTGTTCATCCCGCTGAAGAGCACCGCCGCAGCGGCGGCAATGCCAAAGGAGCGGTTCCACAGTCTGCGCCCAAGCAGGTAAACCAGCGCCGGGAAAATGGCGAACAAGGCGGCCTGAGCGGTGACCACGCTGGAATAATCCTGACCGAACAGTGCGCGCATCACGAACAGATACCCCATGAAGAAGATGCGGTAATAGAATTGTCCGTTGTTCAACCCCTGTCCGATCAGCGCGAACTGTCCGCCAAGATCAAAGCGGACCGCATCGGCATACGGATAGATCTCCTCGTTCGGGGGCATCGGGCGCGGCGCCATAAAACTGGCCGGGGTTGGCTGGGCTGCCCAGGAAAGAGCAGCGATAGCCCAAATGACAACAAAGATCAACGCATCAAGGGAGATGTGAGATCGGCCAAACGCGATGCGCTCCGGCAGTCGGTCTCCCCATTTTGCAAAAAGGATTGCGGCCAGCAGGCCGATCAAAAGTTGTTGGAATAGCAATGGCGAGCCTGCGCCAAACCAGTAATCCTCCCCCGAACGGACTCCCCATCCCGTAAACGCGATCCCAGCCCAGACCACCAACGCGAGCAGGAAGATCCCCAACGCAATGCGCAACGCGCTCTTCTGTGCCCGGAGCGCTTCGCGCATTCCCTCCGAGGGGATGTTACCACTGGCAATCAGGGTCACCGCATAAAGCAGGCCGGCAACAATGGCTGCAGCGAATAATAGCGGCTGCAATAGGGAAAAATATTTGGCATAGCCCCCAAACCGCTCCGCTGGAATCAAGGCCGGCAATGCAACAAGGAAAAACGCGACCAGGGCAGCACGTGCAACGTTACGGGCGGCGAGCTTGCTCCATACCTGTCCGGCGAGAGCAGCCCGCAAGTGGATCATCAAAACAAACCCAAGGCTCACCAGCGTGGTCACGGCGGCAAAAGCAAATGGCAGAATGGAACGCATGGAAATGACGTCGCCGCGCAACGAGACCATGGCCGCCCAGGCAAACACACCCGCGGCGATCACGCCAACTATTGTGAGAAGGGTACGCGGGGAGAATTTTTCAGGCATGGCATCCTATGCAATAAAGAGTCAACAGGCATCACTGCGGCAGGAAGGGACGGTCCGCATCCGCCAGGGCGTCCAGCAGTTCTTCTTTCATGGTTTGAGCAACAGAGGCCTTTGCGTAAATATCTTTGCGTTCTTCGATATCTTCTGCAAGATCGTAAAGCTCGAACTCTTCCGGATATTTCTCGTATCCCTTGTAGTAGATGAGGTGGTAGTTATCTTTGATCAGTGAAAGGGTTGCCGTTCGCAGTGGACCGTACGCCGCACTTTCCTTTGCCTCAATTGAAAAGATACTGCGGTGCGGGTCTTCGGCACCGCCGAGCCCGGGCAGAATGCGCCCTTCTAGGCCAGTTGGAGCGTCACGGCCGGCCAGGTTTAACAAGGTTGGGAACACGTCTGTGCTGCTGGTGGGAGTGGATACTTCCTGTCGTTGGGTTTGTTGCGGCGCAGAGACCAGCAGCGGGATATGCAACACCGGCGTGTACAACAGCGCCGTGCCGTGCCCAACCTCGCCGCGCTCGAAAACTTCCCCGTGGTCCGAGGTGACGATCACGTAGCTGTTCTCCAAGATCCCCGCACGCTCGAGGCCTTCGATCAGCCGCCCGAACTCCGCATCCACATTGGCGATGCACTCATCGTAATGCAATCGGAACTCGTTCAGCTCCTTCTGCTTGTGCCGCATGTAAGCCAGCGGATGAGCGGGCTTGAAGGGAACCTTGATCTCCGGGAAATTGCCGGTGTATTCGCGCGTAGGTGCGTAGGGCGCATGCGGCGAAAACAAGTGGAAATATCCCAGCATGGGCTGAGCGCCTGCATTTTTCTCAATGGCTGTTCGAATTCCGTCGAAGACCACACGATTGTGATAGTAGTAGGACAGGCTGTTATACGGCATGCCGTATGGGTATTCTTCAGACGGCATGCGTAACTCGCGGGTGCTTTGATTCACGATCGCGCTGATCGCGCCCAGCGTGAACGAGCCCGGCAAGGGTGTCAGTTCCTTGTAATTCAGGGCCAGGAATTCGTCCACGGCATAGTGAGCCATGGTTGAATCTTTTGGCAGGTGCGTGGAATACAGCGGAGTCTTGTCTTTGAAACTGAATGAGGTGGTTGGCAGGTGGCGGTCCACGTCTTCGCTGAATTGGTTCAGGAACAGGTCCGCCCAAATGTTTTGCGCAAACCCCATACGGAGATAATCTTCGCCCAGCCAGTGGAAAATATTATGCTGTGAGATCGATCGGCGCACCAATCCACCCAGGTTGATCGCGCGATGCGTCCATGGATGCATCCCCGTCAAAAGGGACGCGGTGCCGGAAGTGGTGAAGCTACCCGCCGAGTAATGTGAATGATAGACCGTTGCCCGTTCCGCGAACTTCGCCAGGTTGGGAGTCGTTTCGCGCGCGTACCCATACAAGGACAAGTGGCGGGCCGACATGGCATCGAATAAGATGATGATCATATTCGGCCGTGATGAGGCCGCGGCCGCGCGCGAGAGCATGCCGGCCAACGGCGCGCCCGCTGCCAGCGCCATCAGCTTGAGAACATCGCGTCGAGTCAGGGTTGGTTGGTCAGGCATTAGAAAAGATTCCGGTATAAGACCACGAGCGCCGAGATGAGGGAGAGCGGTGTAAGAATGAACAGGAATATGGTTGTTTGGTCTGCGAACCATGCAACCGCATGATGAGCTGTCTTCCAGCGGTTCACCACAACAAGCAATCCTGCCAAAACGATGAGCGTGACCGCAAGCCAAATCCAGCCATGGGCGGCGATCTGCTGTCCGTCGCGCACGTAGAGCGCAAGAAAAGCCATCCCTGAACCGATCAAGCTGACAAGCACCACCACACTGCGCACGATGAAATCATCTTGCAGGAAATGTTGAGGAAGGAGAGCCGTCAGGAGGACCAGAATGGCCATAATCGCCAGACTGTCGAGAAGGCCGTAAGCCAAGGTGTAGGCGAGGATCACCAACAATTCCCCGGCCGAGAGATAATTCATCCAGGATGGCAACGACTTCCTCGTC
>CAYNQA010000240.1:2448-5235 GCA_964399225.1 uncultured Anaerolineaceae bacterium | reverse complement strand
AGCCAACATTTCTCTTTTATGCAAATTCCAATAAGTACTGAGATAATTTTCATCTGGTCCAACGGCATCAAGGTTTGGAATCATCGTATCAGGATATTGCCGAGGAAGAATGATCTTACCCATATTCGCGGGATTAAAGTACTTGTCCCACCGCTTTACAAGTTGATCATACCTCAATACTAATTTCAGCCTGACCTCACTTCCATTATTGTTATGTACTTTCGTAACAATAAGTAAATAGTCTATATTATTTAGACTGGTTCTAAAGTAAGCCTGTTGTACTATTGGTCTTCGTAAAGGATCAGCAAAAGTACCATTTTTATAATCGGGGTTGGCTATTTCGACGATGGCTGTGGGAAGTTCATTTGAATCACGAGGTTCCCACCTGCCTGATCCAAATCCATATCCGTCAAGTGACTTGATATCTTGAAAATAATTTATATTTCCCGCCGATTCATGTTGATTTAAAAATGATTCAAAAGCGGATGAAACTGCGTCATCAGGAGATATATAAGCCAACTGGTTAAATCTGTTGACCTCAAAGTTTCGTTCAATAGGAAGATGGAATACTACCATTTCCGTTGGCGTTGAGGCAGGAGGAACAGTCTTATGGGTTGCGGTGGCGATCAATGTAGATGTGATTGTCTCGTTCATCGCACTCGAACAGCCGGTAAGGAAGAGAATAAGAATCAGAATGGCAATTCGTTTCATTTTGGCCTCTTCAATTTCAATAATCCGCTTGCTTCGTCGGGAGTACCATCCTCGCAATGACGAAATAGATATCCGTGAAATCCGCGTCCCAAAGCTCTAATCCTCATCATCCTCCCTCACCTCAGGCGCCTCCATCCTCATCGGACTCGGCACCGACGGCGGCAACAGATACCAATCCAGGAACCGTTCCAGCCGCGCCATCGCGTCGAGCACCGTCTCGCGTTTCTGGAATCCATGCGGCTCGCCCGCGTAAGTCTTGTACTCAAACGTCTTGTTGTGACGGCGCAGGGCTTCGGCCAGTTCCTCCGAGGCTTGCGGCGCGACCACTTCGTCTTCGAGTCCGTGCAACAGCAACAGCGGCGACTTGATGTTCGCCACCTGATGGATCGAAGACCCGTCAATGAACACCTCCCAATTGTCCGACGGATGTCCGATCTGCATTTCGGTGTAGAGACGCGTGTTGCGGTCACACTGTGCCCACGAACTGACCAGCGACGCGTCGCCATACTGACTCACGCCGCACGCGTAACGAAACTCGGGGTCACGCGCCAGCGACGCCACCGTCAGGTAGCCGCCGTAACTCGAACCGTAAATGCCGAGCATGGACGCGTTGATCTCAGGCAACTCCGCCAAAAACTTCGCGGCGTGCAGACAATCCTGCACATCGCCCACGCCCCAGTTGTTGTAATTGGCGTGCTCGAACGCCAGCCCATAGCCCGTCGAGCCGCGATAGTTCGGGCACAGCACGGTGTAACCCTTCGCCACCAAATACTGGATCAAAATTTCCCACGTGTACCCAAACTGCTCGGTCGGACCTCCGTGCGGGTGCACCAGCGCCGCGCCGTTGGGATGTTTCGGTTTGTAGAGCAAGCCCGCGATCTCCAGCCCGTCGTAACTTTTGTAGATCGCCTCCTCAGGCATGACGAGCGGATTGCGCGCCAGCGCGGGCGGATTCGAAAACGTCAACTGCTTCGCACGTCCCGTCGCCACGTCAATGCGATGGATGTCGGGCGGCACGGTCGGATCTTCATACTCGACGTAGATGGTCGCGCCATCGGGACTCCACTGCGGACGCGAATAGACTCCCCGCCCCGTCTTGATCTCCTCGATCTTTCCTGACCCCAAAGCGGCTGAGGCCAAATCGAGCCTGCCGCGTCGGTTGACGATGATCGCCAGCCGCGTCCCATCGGGCGACCACGAGAACTCCTCCACGTTGGTGCCGAGGTCGGTCACCTGACGCATGTCCGTCCCATCGGGGCGGATCAGCCACACCTGGTTGTACTCCGCGCGCTGCGAGAGGAACGCGATCCACTTGCCATCGGGCGACCAGCGCGGGAACCAATCCTTCATCTTCGGCGCGCCCACCAGCAGACGCGTCGCCCCCGACTCCAGATCCACAATGCGGATGTCGCGGCGGTTGCGGTCATCGTCAGGCCAGTGGACGTACGCCACCATCTTCCCGTCGGGCGAGGGACGCGGGTCGGCGTCCTCGCCGCTGTCCCGTGTGAGGACGCGCAGGAACGTCCCTTCGCGGTCGGTCAACGCCAGGTGCGGAATCTCGTCTGGCCGAATCGTGATCACCATCCGATTGCTGTCGGGCAACCACGCAGGCGACGCCGAAGCGTCGAGCGGGAGCGGCAGCTTTTCGGGAACGCCGCCGCGCGAGTCCGCGACGTGAACGTGTCCGCGCATGCGGAAGGCCAGCCACTTCCCATCGGGCGACCACTGCGGCGCGCGATCCCACCAATACGGCGAACTGATGCGCGTGAACGATAAGCGATTGGGCCATCCGCCCTTCGACGGTATGACGTAAATATCCGAATTCTCCTCGCGGTTCCAGATAAAGGCGATCCGCTCCCCATCGGGCGAGAGGCGGCTCTGGTACACGCGGTTGACCGAATGGATCAGGGGCAAACTCCAACCCTCGGGCGGAGTCAGGTCAGGCCGCTCGACCGAAGGCCAGCCGTTTCGTTCGTATTTCTCAGGGACGTGAACACGCATCGGGAGCCTCCAATGTGTAAACAGGGGGATGCCTTAAGGATACATTGGATTGAAGAAAGGGGCAAGCGAGGAGTC
>CAYNQA010000240.1:0-2348 GCA_964399225.1 uncultured Anaerolineaceae bacterium | reverse complement strand
CAACCCCTCGCTGGAGGGGAGACGGAATATCCTGCCGATGGTAAATTCCAGCAACCTGTCCAAAACCGAGGCAAACGTGAAAATCAAATTCATTCCGACCATGCACTTGCTTTTATTCTCCATCCTTGTGCAGGCGTGTGGAACCGCACCAACCGCCCTGCCCTCCAGCACTCCCACCATCCCTGCTCCAACAAAAGAGGTGACCATGACTCCCGAAGCTTCCCCAACCGCGATGCCCGATCACAGCGGCACGTGGACCGAGGCGCCGTCCATGTTGTTCGCCCGCTCCGCCCATGCCGTGGCGAATTCCGATTCAGCGATCTATGCGCTGGCAGGCACGGATGAACGCGGCAAACCCGTGCTGGATGTGGAACGCTTCGATGGAACAACATGGAAGATCGAAACGACCCTGCCCGGTCAGGGATTGAACGCCCCCACCGCCTCTGTGGTCGGGAATTTCCTGTACGTGATGGGCGGCTTCAAAACCGTGTCCAATCGCCCGACCGACGAGGTGCACGTCTACGACCTGACCACGCACGAGTGGAGTCTGGCGGCGCCCCTCCCCAATCCACGCGGCGGGCACGTGGCCGTGGTGCTGGACGGTCAAGTCCATTTGTTCGGCGGCGGCAATTCCGAATCGACCCTCAAGGATCACTCCGAGTACGACCCGGCTACGAACACCTGGCGGGACCTTGCACCCCTGCCCCGCTCGGAGGGCAGTCCCGCCGCGGTGGTGGTGGATGGAAGAATCTACGTGATCGGCGGCCGCAGCGGATACTCCGACTTTGGCGACGTGTACATCTACGATCCCGCAAGCGATAGCTGGTCCGTCGGGCCCTCGATCGACCCGCGCGGGACAGCGGGTGCGGCCGTCTATTGCGGGGGCGTCTATCTGTTCGGCGGCGAGTCGCAATCCCAGAATAAAAACCTCGATGACGTTTTCCGTTTGGATCTGGAACAGAAGGTTTGGGAAACGGTCACCCCCATGCCAATGGCACGCAAGTTCGCGCGCGCGGTCTTCTTCATGGACTCTGTCTACATCGTGGGCGGAAGCACGGTTTTGGCAGGCAGCCACGCCCCCACGGGCAGCGCATCGGTGTTGCGCTTTACCCAGCCAGACTGCGCAGGCCAATAAGCGATCACAACGACCACATCAAAAAAATCTCCGGGCTTCACGCCCGGAGATTTTTATATCGTTCCATCTGCTTTTAGTTTTTCGAGCACTCTCGCAAACACATCATACGGCTGTGCCCCGACCACCGCATAGCGGCCATTGATCACGTACGTCGGCACGCCCTGTACGCCGATCTGGTAAGCGTCCTGCACCTGCCCCGCGACGAACTCGGTGTACTTGCCCGCGTCCACATCGCGCTGCATGGCATCCGCATCGAGACCGACTTCCTCTGCGGCGGAACGGAGAGTCTCCCAATTACTGGGATCCTGTCCATCCGCGTAGACTTTGCGGAAGACCACCCGATGGAACTCGTTGCCCCTGCCCTGCTCACGTGCGAACTCGGTCGCTTCGTGCGCGAGACGGGTATTGTAGAGCCGCTCGGTGGACGCGAACGGCATCCCATACGACTCCGCGATCTGCCTGAGCCGATCATCTGAGCCGTTGGCGCGCGCCCGCAAAACGTAATCGGGCAAGTCCATGCCCTCGGGCGGCGTGTCGGGACGCAAATAGAACGGACGCCACTCGACCTCCACGTTGTATTCTTCTTTCAACCGCTCGACCACACCCTGGCCGACATAGCACCACGGTCAGATGTAATCGGAAAAGATGGTCAGTTTGAAATCCATGTTGGTTTCCATTCTCTGTCATTGCGAGAGCGGCGCACTTCCGCTCGAAGCAATCTCCGCGTCGTGGAGGGGATTGCTTCGCTCGCTAACGCTCGCTCGCAATGACAATAAAGTATTTATTTCCCTTTGACCGTCAGAACCACGCCGTTCTGTGACGGGTCTTGGATGAGCAACCCATCCTCGGTCACATTCGACGGCAGGCCTGCCGCGTCCACCCGAGCGATGACCTCGTCCAGGGCTTGCTGGTTGGGCAGTTCCACCGTGAAGTGGCGCAGTCCCACCGCGTCGGCGGGAGGAGGCGGAGCGCCCTCGCCCTGCCAGGCGTTGAGTCCCAGGTGGTGGTGATATCCACCCGCCGAGACGAACGCGGCGCGGAACGTGGACGACATGCCCTTCAAGTCAAAACCGATGATGCCGTGATAGAAGTCCACGGCCTCGGCCACATTGCGGACGTGCAGGTGGACGTGTCCGACGCGCGTCTCGGGCGGGAGCGACGCGTCGAGGCGGTCGTCCTCGCTGAGGTGGCTGAACAGCTTGTCCACATCCAG
>CAYNQA010000239.1:0-5269 GCA_964399225.1 uncultured Anaerolineaceae bacterium | reverse complement strand
TCCATCTCCACGAGCATCTGGTTGAGGGTCTGCTCGCGCTCATCGTGCGAACCACCGAGGCCGGCGCCGCGCTGGCGGCCGACGGCATCGATCTCATCCACGAAAACGATACAGGGCGAGTGACGCTTGGCCTGGTCGAACAGGTCGCGCACGCGGCTGGCGCCAACGCCTACGAACATTTCCACGAACTCGGAGCCGGAGATGGAGAAGAACGGGACGCCCGCCTCACCCGAAACGGCCTTGGCAAGAAGCGTCTTGCCGGTGCCGGGAGGGCCGACCATCAGGACGCCCTTGGGGATGCGCGCGCCGAGTTGGATGAACTTCTGCGGTTCTTTGAGGAACTCGACAACTTCTTTGAGCTCTTCCTTGGCCTCTTCCACACCCGCCACATCCTGGAACGTGACAGTGGGATGGTCACCGCTGAACATGCGCGCGCGGCTCTTGCCGAACGACATGGCGGCATTGTTCGAGCCCTGCGCCTGGCGGAAGATGAACCAGAACACACCCACCATGACCAGCACCGGCAGGATATAGGCAAGCGCGCCAACCAGGCCGGCCCATTGTGAAGGCGGTTTCTGTTCGATCTTCACATTTTCAGGGCTGAGCTTTTCAGGCGAGACGCCGAGAGCGAGCAACTGATCCACGAGGGTGGCGTCGGGTTCTTTTTGGGAGACTTCCTCCACCGCTTCAGCTTCCGCCTCGTCGCCGCCTTTGTAAACAACGATCAAGGTATTGTCTTCTTCGATGGAGATGCGTTCCACCTCGCCATTTTCCACTTTTTGAGCGAGTTGGTTGATGGTAAGCGGTTCGGTAATGCTGTTCTCGCGCTGGAACGCCATG
The DNA here is from genome assembly GCA_964399225.1 of uncultured Anaerolineaceae bacterium. Classification (GTDB taxonomy): domain Bacteria; phylum Chloroflexota; class Anaerolineae; order Anaerolineales; family Villigracilaceae; genus Denitrolinea. The sequence continues at coordinate 4,429 of CAYNQA010000239.1, read as the reverse complement.
TAGATCATGGCCAGCAGAGCAACAACGAGTAAGAACGTGACCAGAAAGGATTGGTTTCGTGACGAATTCAAAGGGACCTCCAAATAGCAGGGCGATTATACCAACCGCCTTGTTTGACGGCTATACCAGCCTTGTTCTTCCTATGATTCTCTAATGAAATCCTGCCAAAAGCCATCAGATTGGCGCTTCAAACCGGACCTTGAGCGGGCTCATCCTCTTCCAACGGGTGAGGCACCTGTCCCTTCATAAAACGATCGGGGTCGGTGAGATAAACCCGGTAGCAGGCCCTGCGGCAGAAATAAACGCGCCTCCCCTTGTATTCCACGCTGACCCGGTCACCGGCCTCGCGCAAAGTGCCGCCACAGGCCGTCTTTAAGTCGGAACGATTCGGCTCAAAGAATAACATAATGCTTCACTTTAACAGAAGTTCGATCGCTGTGTTGAGGATGACATCTTCGCTCGAAAGTGCGGTGACCTCATCGACCGGCACGCGGACGGTGAGCGGAACACCCTGCCCCTCGAGGAAGATGCTCCCGTCGGGCAGGACGAACCGCCCGGTGGGAATCTGAAGCGAGAAACCCTCAGGCAACAGGAACTGTCCACGCGCCACTTCGGCTTCCACGCCGGCGGAGGGATATTGTCCAACCACGATCATGCCAGGCACCTGGCTGAAAGCGTAGGCCTCCAGTTCGCAGGCACTCGAGCAAGCCGGTCCAACCAGAAGGGCCAGCGCAGAAAAGCGGTACTGGTTCTCGTTGGGCAGGATCTCCTGCGGGTCGCCTTCATTCTCGAACTGACCGGTCTCCTCGCTGAAGTATTGCAACTGACCAAGGGGAATTGTTTGATCGGTCAGGAAGCCAGCCAGGCCAAGCGGAGCGCCGCCGGAGTTCTGGCGCATGTCAATGATCACGCCGCGCACCTGGGCTTCATCGAATTTCTTCAACGCACGCTCGAAGACGCGCACGATCAGATTGAGGTCGTCATAATTTGAATTGATCTTGACGTAACCAAATCCCGAATCGAGGATGCGATATTCGACCGGCATCGCGCTCAGATCGAAGCCAAGGAAGAATGATGTGGCCGAAAACGACTCGCGTTCGGCAATGGCGGTCAGCGTGGCGGTTTGAGGTTGGCCGCCCGGATTGATGAAGGTGACCGTCGCTTGGGCGGCAAGCGGAGCGCGCGTGAGGTAGCGCGACTTTTGGTAGCGGGCTGAACTCTCCATTGAGAACGGCGCCGACCATGCCTCGGTCGCTTCGATGGCATCTGAGACCGGCATGCCGTTGAACGAGATGACCTGTGCGCCGAGTTGCATCCCCGCCGCCACAGCCGGTCCCTGCGGAAGGATGTACGTCACGATCACGCGCCCATCATCCAACTCACGGACCGCAAAGCCGTAGCCGCCCTGGGTGGCGGTGCCGAACACATCGGCTTCCACCGGGCCGCCGTTCAAACCAACGTGACCATCTTTGAAAGCCCAGGTGAAATCGCGCAGGGCGAGGAAGTACGCCTTGGCATCGCGGTTCTTTTCGGCTTCTTTCACGCGCGGAGCGATCTGTGCATACAACGCGTCCCAATTTGGCTCCTTGCCCGGTACGCCGTTGAAGGCATACTCCTTTCGCACGATCGCGAACATACTCTCGAATGCATCGGAATAGGACTGGCTCGAAAAATCCTTGAGCGCCACATCGGTCGGTTCGTAAAGTGTGAAGTTGGCGCTCGGCTCGCGCGTGACCTGGAACGGCTCCTTGCTCAGATCCACGAACGACCAGCCCTGCGGCACCGGCTGGGCGGGGTCATCCTGTGTGAACAGCAAACCATCCTCGCCAAACCCGCTCGGGAAACTTTGATTTGCATCCGGCGCCCACAACACAAGCTTGCCGCCGGTCACCTCGTCATCCCGTTCACTGTCCGTGGTCACCGAGGCCAGATACGAGGGCCAGCCGCGCGAGCGGTCATCCCCTTCCGAGAACGGGCCGCCGGTCAAATTCGGCGAGTATGCCACGGCAAAGATCTGCACGCCGGTATCTGCCGCGCCATCGTTATCCACATCATTGAAAACACCCTCCGGCTGTACCGGTAAATTCAAGTCAAAAGTGCCGCCCAACGCTTCGAGGTCCACATCCACAAAACCAAGCACCTGCGATTCGAGCGGAACTTCCCAATCTTCATCACGGGTCACAAAGCCATGCATATCGATCAGCGCAACGGCATGCTCCATGAAATACGTGGAGATCACAAAATCATTTGAAACCACAAAACGACCGGTGATCTGATACGGCTGGTCGCTGAGCGGGGTCACTGCTATGGGCGGCAGCGGCGTCGGCCCTGTTGAGAAGGGATTGGCCACGGAACAGGCCAGGGTCACCAACAGGAAGGATAAAAGCATTCGCAAAAGATGAACTCGCTTCATCGGATACCTCCAAGTGTCTGCTGCATTATAATTCCGCGCATGACAGACTGGCGAACCGGCTTCGAAGCAGAGATCGCGCGAGCAGAAGCAGCCCGCGCAAAAAAGAACGAGGGGCAGGCGCGTGTCTGTGCGCGCCGCGCGGCGGGAATCGTTTTGCGGGAATACTTCACCCGGACCGGAATCCCCGTCCCTTCACCGAGCGCCATGGACCTGCTGAATCTTCTCGCTGAACAACCGCATCTCTCCCCCGACGTGGAGCGGGCTGTCACTTTGCTGACCTTGCGCGTGGATGAGACATTCAAACTCCCCGCCGATGCAGACTTGATCGCAGAGGCGCGCAAATTGAGCGAGCTCTTGCAGTAGCTATCTGACAAGGCCTTGATTGCGGAATCAAAAAAGAGACGACCTCATGGCCGTCTCTTTTTGTTTGATCCAACTTCTATCCGCGGCGCCCGGCCAAATGGAACAGGGCACGCGCCACGGTAACGATCAGCATCATTCCGCTGATCACGCCGCCAATGGTTAACAGATAGAAGCGCCAGCTGGTCAGGCGTTCCGCCACCACACGCGGTTCCGCCAGGCGGACGCGGTCGCGCAGGCGTTGGCTCATGCCGGAGGGCGGCCTCACCCGCCTCAACGTCCCGGCTAGATGCGCTTCGATGTTGTTTAAATCTGCTTCGTGCATTCGTCTTCCTTATGTTACTCGGCCGGGTACAGCACCAGTCCCACCGTGCCGGGGCCGAGATTGATCGCCAGTGAAACAGAAAGTTCGGCAAAGACCGATTCTTTCACGTTCAGTGATTTTTTCGCTTCCTCGAGCAGCAGTTTCGCCGAGTCGATATCATGCGCATGGACCGCCGCCACAGCCAGGGGCGCATCACCTACGATCTCCTTGCCCATTTCCACGACACGTGCAAGTGCGGCCTTGCGGGTGCGCACTTTATCCACGGTATGAATCACGCCGTCCTGCAATTTGGCGAGCGGCTTCACGTTCAGCATCGAAGCGAGTGTGGCGGAGAGGGCGCCCACGCGTCCACTGCGCTTGGCGAATTCAAGGTTATCGAGAGTGAGAAGCACCTGCGCTTTTTCGCGCAACACTTCCAGATGTTTTACGATTTCCTCCATGCTTTTACCGGCTTTAGCCATGTGGTAGGCGGTTCGGCACATGAAGGAGCCGCCGACACTGCCGGAAGCAGAATCGAAGGGAACCACGTTGTATTCGCCCTTCAACTCTTCCGCTGCCGCCACACAGGATGCATAGGTGCCGGAAAGCTTGCTGGTAACATGGATCGCCAGGATGGTCTCGCCCTTCTGGTAGTTGGCACGAATAAATTCCACGAACTGGTGCGGCGAAGGCTGGGAGGTCTTGGGGTGATTCTTGTTGACGCCGATCTCTTTGTAGAAGGCGTCAATGTTCATGTCCACGTTCTGGATATAGGTCTTTTCACCGAAATGAATATTGATGGGAATGACCTTGATGTCGAAATCCTTGTCCCATCCGGCAGGGACATCAATGGCACCGTCTGTAAGTAGTCGCAACATGGCTCAATCTCCTTTGAATTGAATATGGTCGCCGAGTTCGTCTCGCAAGGCCAGCAGTGTGCGGTGGTACAGGCTCTTGACTGCGCCTTCACTGCGTCCCATGATCTGTCCGATCTCGGCGTTGGACAGGTTTTCCACGAACTTAAGGATCAGCAGGGTCTGCCGTTCGGAGGGCAGGCGGCGGATGAGGCGCAGAAGCACTTCCTGATCCTCGGTGCGGACGAGGTTGCGTTCGGGGTGTTCCTCTTTGGCCGTGAGAACAGGCAGGTCATTGATGGGAATTTCCTGCCGGCGGCTGCGGTCGCGATGCCAGTTGGCGACCAGGTTATGAGCAATGCGATACAGCCATGCAGAGAACGGAACGCCGCGATCGGTGTAATTGCGGATGTGATTCATCGCCCGCTGGAAGACTCGCGCCGTCAGGTCTTCCGCGTCGTGCACATTCCCCGTCCGATAGTAGACGTAGTTGAAGAT
>CAYNQA010000238.1:0-5315 GCA_964399225.1 uncultured Anaerolineaceae bacterium | reverse complement strand
ATGCCGTGACGCGGATCTACGAATCCCTGAAACGGGATGAGGTTGATTGGGAGTCTCTCTAATTCGGAGTGCGGACTTTAGTCCGCCAGCCTGGCAGACTGAAGTCTGCGCTCCGTTCTTCGGTGAAGAGGAACAGAACATGGAAAAAATAAAATCACTGGACGACCTGCAAAAATTTCGCGAGCAGATCATCGAAGAGAAGCGCCGCAAGGCCAGCGCGGGCAAAGTGGAGTTGATCGTCACGCTCGGCAGTTGCGGGATCGGCGCGGGCGCGCTGGATGTGTTGCAAGCCGTCAAAGCGCAGGTGAAGGCCGACCATCTCGATGACGCGCTGGTTTCAGAGACAGGCTGTATCGGTCTGTGCCACCACGAGCCGATCCTCGAAGTCGCGATCGGCGACCAGCCCAGGGTCACGTATGGACACGTCACCGTCGACGCGGTGAAACGCATCGTGCGCGAGCATGTCCTGGATGGGAAGGTCGTCGAAGATTACGTCATCGACGCCACGCAGTTCCCGACCATTTGAGTGACGTGCGCGAGCAGTTGCGTGACGTTGCGAGCAGTTGTACCCCTGGCACTGACCGCCAGGGCAAGTGTGCGAGCTGCGAGCGTCAGCAGTCCAACTGCTGACGGAACTAATGCCCAACTGCCGACGAAACAGGAGAAATTTTATGGAACCCGAAGTCAAGGATTTGGATATCGCCAGTTTGGTGACGAAGGTGATGGACGAGCTTGGCTCGACGCGCGACGCGGTCATTCCGATCCTGAGCGAGATCAACCGAGCGCTGGGCTACATCCCCGCCGCGGCGCTGCCTGAGATCCGACGTCACATTCAGGCGCAACAACGGCAGGAGGGCGTCTTCGTTGCGGACAGTCACCTGTATTCCGCCGCGAGTTTTTATCAGATGTTCTCGCTCGAACCGCTCGGCAGGCACGTGATCCGCTTCTGCGAGAGCGCGCCCTGCCATGTGGAGGGCGGACGCGAAGTGTTCGACACGTTACAGCGCGAGTTGGGACTCCAACCTGGCGAAACCAGCGCGGACCGAAAGTGGTCTCTGCTCACGACGAGTTGCATCGGCGTCTGCAGCGTTGGACCTGTCTTCCTCGTGGACGATGACCTGTATGGCAACGTCACGCCCGAGCGGGTGCCAGAGATCCTTGCGAAGTACCAGTGATACGGCGCGGAGTCCGAAGTCTCCTGACTTCGGAGTCTCCCGACTTCGGCGCAAAATCTGGAGATTTTGCACTCCGCACAAGAGGTGAAAGATGAAAATTATCCGTTCGATGGTTCTTGTTTCCGCCGATGATGAAAGCCTGGCGCGCGGCGCGCAGGATGTCTTCCACGCCTTTTTGGATGAGATCGACGAGTTTGGCCTCTCCGACCAGATCACGGTGACGACCATCCGTGACGCGGGTCTGCACGGCGAGAAACCCACTGTCATCGTCTACCCCGACGCGGCGGTGTATGGACCCGTCACGGTGGAGGACGTCCACACCATCGTGGAGGAGCATCTGCACAAGGGCAACATCGTCCCTGGCCTGTTGGCGATGATGCGCGAGATGGCTCCCGAGATCGGCTGGATGCGCGGACGCCGCGGCGCGCTACCCGTGCAGAAACGCATCGTGCTCGAACGGGCGGGCGTGGTGAACCCCGCGAGCATCGAAGACTATATTCTTTATGACGGTTATCAGGCGCTCGGCAAGGCGCTGACCACGATGACTCCCGCCGAAGTGATCGCGGAGGTGGAGAAATCGGGTCTGCAGGGACGCGGCGGCGCGGGCTTCCCGACGGGGCGCAAGTGGAGTTTCGTGGCGGCCACGCCAGGCAGTCCCAAGTATGTGATCTGCAACGCGGACGAGAGCGAGCCAGGCACGTTCAAAGACCGCCTTGTCATCGAGGGCGATCCGTTCAGCATCATCGAAGCGATGACGATCGCGGGCTACGCCATCAACGCGCACGAAGGATTCATCTACATCCGCGGCGAATATCCGCTGGCGTACAAACGCATCGAACATGCCATTGCCGAAGCAGAGAAATACGGCCTGTTGGGCGAGCATATTTTCGGGACGGATTTCAGTTTCCACATTCATCCGCACGCGGGCGCGGGCGCGTACATTTGCGGAGAGGAGACCGCGCTGATCGAATCGCTGGAGGGCAAACGCGGCATGCCGCGCGCCCGTCCGCCTTACCCGACCACGTATGGACTCTACGGCAAGCCGACCGTCGTCAACAACGTGGAGACGCTGGCCAGCGTGCCCGCCATCATCCGCAACGGCGCGATGTGGTATCGCGAAGTCGGTTCGCCGAAGAGCACGGGCACCAAGGTTTACACCATCCTGGGCAACGTCAACTTCACGGGAGTGATCGAAGCGCCGATGGGCATCACCCTGCGCGAAGTGATTGACATTTACGGCAAGGGCATGAAGAACGACAAGAAGTTGAAACTCGTGCAGACGGGCGGCTCGAGCGGGACGATCGTCCCTGCCAGCTTGCAGGATACGCCGCTCGATTTCGATGCCTTCCGCAACGCGGGCGTGTCGCTCGGCTCGGGCGCTTTGCTCGTCTGTGACGAAGACACCTGCGTGGTGGATCTGGCGAAGGTGATCCTGCGCTTCTTCCGCAATGAGTGTTGCGGAAAATGCACGCCCTGCCGCATCGGGACGTTGCGCCTGTATGAGATCGTCAGCCAGATCTCGGAGGGACGCGGCTCGCTCGATGACTTTGACCTGATGCAGAAGATCGCCGAAGCCATGTCCGAAGTCTCGAACTGCGGCCTTGGCCAGACCGCCGCCACCGCCCTGCGCGACATCCTGAAATATTTCCGCGCAGAAGTGGAAGCGCACATCGTTGACCACGTCTGCCCGACGGGCGTTTGCCCGATCAAGGAATTGGCGGCGGTTGCGTAACCGTTGAAACTCACCAGCCACCCGTCATTGCGAGGAGCGGAGCGACGAAGCAATCCCCTCCTTGTGCGTGGAGATTGCTTCGCTTCGTTGGTCTCGATACGCTCGCAAAGAACGCTCGCTACTCGACCAACTCCGCTCGCAATGACAAAATGAACAAGGATATCAACCATGATTAGTTTAACGATCAATGGTCAGACCCTCGAAGTCAAAGAAAATACAACCGTCTTGCAAGCCGCGGAACAGGCGGGCATCGTCATCCCGACGTTGTGCCACCACAAGGACTTGACTCCCTATGGCGGGTGTCGTCTGTGTTCCGTGGACATTCAAGGCATGCGCCTGCCCGCCACGGCCTGCACCATGCTCGTCTCGCCTGGGATGGTGGTACACACCGAAAGCCCCGCGCTGACGCGTTACCGCAAGACCATCCTTGAGTTGTTGCTGGTGCGCTTCTACGACGCGGGCTACAAGAAGACCAACGGCGCGCTCAAACCCGAATTGGATTCGCAGTTCGCGTATTGGGTCAACTACTATGGCATTGATATGAAGAAGGCCATGGCGCACGAGCCGTTCCGCCAGATCGACAGCGACCCGAACCCATACATCTGGGTGGACAAGAACAAGTGCATCATGTGTACCCGTTGCGTGCGCGCCTGCGCAGAAGTGCAGGGTCGCTTCGTCTGGACGCAAGCCTATCGCGGCTACGATCTCCGTATCGTAGCGGGCGCGGATTCGACCATGCTCCAGTCGCGCTGTGAATCGTGCGGCGCGTGCGTGGCGCACTGTCCCACGGGCGCGCTGGATAACCGCATGTCGGTGAAGCTCGGTCATCCCGACCGAACGGTGACGGCCATCTGTCCGTATTGCGGCGTGGGCTGTCAACTTTATTTGAACATCAAAAATGACGGGACGGGGGATCGCATCATCTCGGTGGATTCGAACGCCAAGGCGCCTGTCAACGGCGACCATCTCTGTTTGAAAGGACGCTACGGCTACGACTTCATTCACTCCGAGAATCGGCTGAAGCGGCCGCGCGTCCGCAAGTATCTGCTCGAAGGAACGCCGCGCCCCGCCAACCGAGGTCCGTGGGTGGAAGCGGATTGGGAGACCGCGCTGAACATCGTGGCCGAAAAGCTCGCGTCGACGCGCGAACGTCACGGCGGCGAAAGCGTCGGGTTGCTGACGTCGGCGAAATCGTTCAACGAAGAAAATTACCTGATGAACAAACTGGCGCGCCAGGTGTTGGGAACGAACAACATTGATTGCGGCGCGCACATGATCCGCGGCAGTATCGTGGAAGGCCTGATCGGTTCGCTGGGTCACGCGGCCATGTCGAACTCGATGGACGACATCGCCAATAACGCGCGCTCCATTCTGGTGATCGGCTCGAACATCACCGAGAACCATCCCGTCTTTGGGACGCGCATCCGTCAGGCTGTGTTGCGGCGGAAAGCCAAGTTGATCACGGCCAGCCCCATCTTTTACAACATCGAAGAATATGCCACGCTTGCCATGCGCTACAAACGCGGCTCCGAGAGCGCGTTGCTCAACGGCTTGATGAAGATCATTTTGGATAACGGCTGGATGGATTCGAAATTCATTCAGGAACGCACGCAGGGATTCGATGAGTTGAAGGCTGCCATTGAAAAGGTTGATCTGGAGCGCGTTTCGCAGGAGACCCGCGTGCCCGTCGAAAAAATCAAACAGGCCGCGCAGGTCATCGCTGCGAACCGTCCGTGCTCGGTGGTGTGGGGGGCGGATATTTCTCACCAGGGCGCTAACGCAGACGCGGTGCGGAACCTGGCCAACCTGCAATTGATGCTCGGCAATCTGGGCGTCTCGGGCGGCGGGCTGGCGCCGTTGCGAAGCCAGAACAATTCGCAAGGCGCGTTCGACATGGGCGGCCTGCCTGCGTATTATTCGGGTTACCAACCCGTGGCCGAAAAACAATCGCACAAAAAATTTGAAACCGCGTGGGGAACGGAGTTGCCATTCAAGCCTGGCCTTTCCTCACCCGAGATGATGTTTGCAGCCGAACAAGGCGCGTTGAAAGCGCTCTTCGTCATCGGCGGCAATCTCTGGTCAGACGAGACGGGCATGCTCACCCGCCACGCGCTTGAAAACTGCGAATTTGTCGCGGTGTGCGATGTGATGGCTTCCGAGGGCTCGCATTACGCCGACGTGCTTCTGCCTGGCGTCAGTTTCGCCGAAAAGTCGGGGACGTACACCAACACCGAGCGGCGGATCCAACTGGTGCGGAAGGCGATCGAACCGCAGGGCGAAGCGCGCCCTGGCTGGCAGGTGATCTCAGACCTGGCGCGTCGCATCCTGACTTTGAGCGGCCGCGCCCCCGACGGCTCCTACGCCGCCTGGACGTATGCCACCACGGGCGAGATCATGAAAGAGATCGC
>CAYNQA010000237.1:0-5320 GCA_964399225.1 uncultured Anaerolineaceae bacterium | reverse complement strand
TGCAAATTATAGTGTCAGCGCATCCAGAAATCAATAAGCCTTTTTCAGTGTTTTCCGCGTGCTTCGCGATCCGCGTCCTATTAAATTTTCCGTTATACTTCCGACAATGCCTCCCTCCTTCCACATCCGCGACATCCCCATCCACGGCGACGTGATCCTTGCTCCGATGGACGGCTACTCCGACTGGCCGTTCCGCTCGGTGTGCCGTTCGTTGGGGTCGGCCATGAGCTACACCGAGTTCGTGGACGTGGAAAAGATTCTCTCGCGCTCGAAGCAGCCCGCCAAGAAATTCTATTTCGAGGAAGCCGAGCGTCCCGTCACCTTTCAACTCTACGGGGATGACCCGGACCAGATCCTCGAAGCCGCGCTCAAAGTCCAGCATCTCAAGCCCGACATCATTGACATCAACATGGGCTGTCCCGCCAAGACCATTTCCCGCCGCGGCGCAGGCGTTGGCATGATGAAGACCCCGCTCAAGATCGCGCGCACCTTCCACAAACTGACTCGCGCGCTCAGCGTTCCGGTCACCGGCAAGATCCGCCTCGGCTGGGACAAGTGCAAGACCTATAAACTCATCGCGCGCATCGTGGAAGAGGAGGGCGGCTCACTGCTCGCTTTCCACGCACGCACCAAGGAACAGCGCTACGCCGGTCACGCCGATTGGGACGCGATCGCCGAGGTCAAATCGCTGGTTAAGATTCCGGTCATCGGCAACGGCGACGTCCGCAAAGTGGAAGACATCGCCCGCATGAAAGCCTACACCGGCGTGGACGCGGTCATGATCGGGCGCGGCGCCATCGCCAACCCGTGGATCTTCTCCGGCCTCGACCGCGAACAGGTCCCGCCCGCCGAGGTTCAGCGCGTGCTGCGCGACCACCTCGAACGCAACGTCCGCTTCTACGGCGAAGAGGACGGCACGCGCCTCTTCCGCAAACACGCCGTCCAATATTTGATGATGCACTCACTCACGCGCGACGAACGCAAGCGTGTGCTGCAGGCGCGTCCCGTCGGGGAATTTCTCAACATCGCTTCCGAACTGACACAAGCCACCGCTTAACATCCAAACGAAACCAGCACAAAACCACAAAGGCACAGAGTCTTGAAGTCTTTCCTTCGAGTCTTTGTGGCTTCGTGCCTTCGTGTTAAACAAAGGCGTATAATCGCCTAATGCCCAACACTTTCCTCATCTACGGCTCCTATGGTTACACCGGTAATTTAATCGCGGAACATTCCGTCCGCGAGGGATTGCGTCCCTTGCTGGCCGGACGCGACCCCGTACGTCTGCGTGCCCAGGCACAGCGCCTCGGACTCGACTTTCGCGTGATCGAGCTCGCGGACCGATCAGCCCTCGAAGCCGCCCTGCGCGAGACCGGCTTCGTCGTGCATTGCGCCGGTCCGTTCGTGCACACGTGGCGGCCAATGGTCGAGGCCTGTCTGCGCATCGGCGCGCACTACATAGACATCAGCGGCGAGATCGAAGAATTCGAGGCCATCGCCCCGCTCGATGAGCAGGCCAAAGACGCGGGCATCATGCTCATGCCCGGCGCGGGCTTTGACGTGGTCCCCTCGGACTGTCTCGCCGCGCACGTGAAGCACAGCCTCCCCTCCGCGACGCATCTCAAACTTTTTATTCGCGGAGTTGGTGGCGGCGTCTCGCGCGGCACGGCCCGCTCAGCCATCGAGAACATGCAGCGCGGTGGACGCATCCGCCGGGACGGAAAAGTCATCACCGTGCAACCCGCCTGGCAGGTGGAAGAACGCGATTTCGGCCGCGGACCGGTCCAACTGGTCTCCGTCGGCTGGGGCGATGTGTCCACGGCGTATCACAGCACCGGCATCCCGAACGTGGAAGTCTACATGGCGTTTCCGAAGTCCGCGATCAACGGCTTGAAGCTCATGCGCAGCATCGGCCCATTGATGTACAACCGCCCGACCAAGCGATTCCTGCAATGGTTCTTGCGATTCCGCCCGGAGGGCCCGAGCGAGGCGCAGCGCACGCAGGGATTCTCGCTCATGCTGGCCGAAGCGTCCGATGGCAAAACCACGGTCCGCACGAAACAGCGCGTCCCTGAGGGCTATCACATCACCATGCTGACCGCCACCGCGATCGCGAAACGAATCATCGCCGAGGATCTCAAGCCCGGGTTTCAAACTCCCAGCCGCGCTTACGGCGCCGATTACATCCTAAACTTCCCCGGCGTGGAGCGGGAAGATCTAAGTTGATCTGGAGTGCAGGCTTTAGCCTGCGAATGGCGGCTAAAGGCCGCACTCAAAATAAAGAGGCACGATGAAAAACATCATCCTCACCATTTGCATCCTCCTCACCGCTTGCGCATCCAGCCCAAGCGCCACTCAATCGGAGGCAACCATGAACCTGACCAGTCCCGCCTTCACGCAAGGCCAACCCATCCCTGTGAAATATTCCTGCAAAGGCGCAGATATTTCTCCCGCCCTCGCCTGGACCGAACCGCCCGCGGGCACGCAATCCTTCGCGCTCATCATGGACGACCCCGACGCGCCGATGGGGACGTGGGTGCATTGGGTGCTGTTCAACATCCCCGCCAATGCGCGTTCGCTTCCCGAGTCCGCGACCTTCGCCGACGGAAGTCTGCAAGGCACCACCTCCGCGCACAGCACCGGCTACCACGGACCCTGTCCCCCGTCCGGCACGCACCGTTACTTCTTCAAGCTGTATGCCCTCAACATCACCCTCGATCTCACATCCAGCGCCGACAAGAAAGCCGTTGAAGCTGCGATGAAAGGTCACATCCTCGCACAGACCGAGCTGATGGGAACATTTAGCAAATAAACATCATCACCACAGAGCGCACAGAGATCACGGAGATTTATAAAACTCTGTGCGCTCTGTGTTCTCCGTGGTGAAAATTATTTTTTTCCGCGGAAAGAAATGTCAAACTACCTCGGCGAACTCGCTGGCATCCTCACCTCCCTCATGTACACCATCAACGCCGCCGTCATCACGCGCGCGGGTCATCAGGTCGGCGCGGTGGTTGTCAACCGCGTGCGTGTTGTTTTCGCGTTCCTCTACCTGCTCATCATCAACCTGATCCTATTCGGCCAGCCGCTTCCCTTCGACGCCAGCGCCGACCGCTGGGGTTGGCTCGCCATCTCCGGCGTGATCGGCCTCGCCCTCGGCGACGCGTTTCTGTTCCAATCCTTCCTGCTGGTCGGTCCGCGCATCGGCTCTCTGCTCCTGGCGCTCTCCACTGTTTTCGGAATCCTCGAAGCCTGGCTGTTCTTCGGTGAGACGTTAACCACGTTTCAGATCCTCGGCATTGCGCTCACCCTTGGTGGCATCATCTGGGTGGTGCTCGAACGACAGGGCGGTAAAGAATCTCCGCATCCGCGCGCCGCGGCCGGCGTGACCTTTGGCATCCTCGCCGCGCTGGGTCAGGCCACAGGATACGTCTTCTCCAAGCAAGGTATGCTCGGCGACTTCTCCCCGTTTCAAGGCAATGTCATCCGCATGTTGGCTGCCATGCTCGCGCTCTGGTTGCTGGCCGCCTTCCAAAAACAGATCGGCCCCACGATCCAAACCCTGAAACAAAACACCACAGCACTCAAACAACTCGCCATTGCCGCCTTCATTGGTCCCGTCCTCGGTGTGACCTCCTCGCTCCTTGCCGTGCAACATGCCGAGGTCGGTGTGGCCAGCGTGCTAACCTCGTTGTCGCCAGTGTTTCTCCTGCCGGTCAGTCACTTCCTCCTCAAAGAACGCGTCGGCTGGCAGGCCGTGGCAGGGACCTTGCTGGCCATGGCCGGTGTCTTCACCCTCTTCCTGACATGAAAACGAATCTCCTCACCCGTGCACAAACCGAAGGCCATCCCATCATCGACGGGACTCGCGTGACGTTCCTCTGGCAGGGCGACTCCGCCCCGCACCTGATCGATGACCTGCATGGATGGGAGGACTCGCCTCGCAAACTTTCCCGCCTCTCTCCCGGACTGTGGTCCTGCTCTTTCCATCTCGCGCCGGATGCCTACCTCGAATACGCCTTCTACGATCCCGCGACCAAACAGCGTTTCCGCGACCCCCTCAATAAAAAACAGATTTGGAATGGCATCAACCATTACAACAATTTCTTCTACATGCCCGGTGCGGCTCCCTCGCCGTGGACCATCCGCCAGCGCGACATCCCTCACGGGACGTTTTCGACTCATACCGTTGACACCTGGATGATGAAATTCCCCGGCACGCGCCGTGTCAAGTTGTATCATCCGCCCACGAAAGAACGCGTCCCGCTGCTCATCGTCTACGACGGCCCGGACTACCTCACACGCGGACGCCTGCCCATCATCGTGGACAATCTGATCGCCGCCAAACGCATCCGTCCCATCGCAATGGCCTTCCTGCCGAATGGCGGCCCACATCGCGGAATCGAATACGCCTGCTCCGACGCGACATTGGCGTGGATCGAACACGATGTCCTGCCGTTGGCGAACAAAGAATTGAAATTGCTCAACACCAAAAAATACCCGGGGACATTCGGTGTTCTAGGCGCCTCCTTTGGCGGGTTGATGTCCATCTACACCGGCCTGCGCATGCCCGAGATCTTCGGTCGCGTCCTCAGCCAATCCGCCGTCTTCGAGACCGAAGGCCGCGACTTTGTGGCCGTGGACCTGATCCGTCACAACCCCGCCCGTCCCAAAATCTACATGGACGTCGGCACGATGGACTTCCTACTCGAAGACAATCGCCGCATCCTGCCCCTTCTCCGCAAGCGTAATTTCGATGTCACCTATCACGAATACAGCGGCGCGCACAACTTCACATCGTGGCGGGATCATGCCCATCTCGGGCTCGAAGTCATGTTCGGCGAATAGATGATGGGCCATTGACCATGGACCATAGACCATAGACCATGGACCATAAAACATCGTCCACTGTCTATCGTCTATCGTCCACCGTCCATCGTCTGCCGACAACCACCAACTACCAACTACCAACTACCAACCATCAACCATCAACCAACCTCCCCTATGCTCCTCGCCACCCTCTGCTACCTCCACCACAACGACCACACCCTCATGCTCCACCGCGTCAAAAAGGAGAACGACATGCACGCGGGGAAGTGGAATGGGCTGGGCGGAAAATTTGAAGCAGGCGAAACACCCGAGGAATGTGTCATCCGCGAGGTGCGCGAAGAATCGGGGCTGGAGATTCGCAACCCCAAACTCGTCGGCCTGCTGATGTTTCCCAATTTCAAAGGCGCGGACTGGTACGTGTTCGTCTTCACCGCGCACGAATTTGAAGGCGAGTTGATCGAATCAAATGAAGGCCACCTGCAATGGATTCCCG
>CAYNQA010000236.1:0-5365 GCA_964399225.1 uncultured Anaerolineaceae bacterium | reverse complement strand
TGGCCAGTGTTCTTACCACCGCCTCCGTTCTTGTTCCCACCCTGGCCGTTGTTGTTGCCGCCTTTACCAGTGCCGCCGGCACCGGAAAGGTCCACAGGCGAGGGTACGCATGCGGCTAGTAAGAGTGACAGGATCACAGTTAGAGCAAAAATGGCGAAAATCTTGCTTCGCCATTTTGTAGAATCGATTTTATTCATAGGGTCTCCTTTTCTTGAGTTGAGATTCAAAGCGGATGGGAGTTTCTGCATCAGTTCGATGTTTCAGTCTCCTTTGGATTGGTAAGCGGGTCATTTTTTTCGGCCTAGTAAAAGGCCGGCGATCACTACCACCCCTAATAGGATCCAGACGATCCAGGAAATCCCGGACGTGGCAGCGCCTGTCATGGTGCTAGATCCGGAATATGAGAGCAAGCTCGGACCGGTGATGACCGCGAGAACAAGAGCGGCAAGCGTAACGGCTACCGCCAGACGCGGACGCCTTTGGGTAAACCATTCTGTACCAAGGTATTTGTTCCAGCGGGCTTTACGTTCCTGTTCCTCCCTTGCGTGCGTCATGATTCGAGTTTGGACACGTTTCAGTGCTGACGGGTCGGCGGTTTCTGCAGGGAAGGCTTTCTTGAGCTGCAGGATGGTTTCAGCCAGAGCACGCATTTCCGGGTCTGTGCTGACGGCGGTGGACAGGTCGTTGACCTTGCCATCCATTACCTGGTCGGCAAAATTTGCCAGCCACTCGTCTTGAAGGTTGGGCAGGTTAGTTCTGGTCATGTTGATCATCCAGGTTTTTACGAAGTGCGGCCACGGCACGGCGGAAGGTGGATTTGACCGCCTCCAGGTTAAGACCGGTAGTGCGGGCGATCTCCTCAAATTGCATCCCTTCAGCGAAGCGCATCAGGATGACATCCTGATATTTTTCCGGCAGGGAGGCAAGGGCGTTACGCAGGGCGATACGTTCTTCCATCGATGGGCCGTTACTTTCTTCGGGCAGGGCTTCCGCTTCGGCAATGGGAGCCTCCCGGGGGTCTCGTTTGCGATTTCGTTTACGATAGTACTCGGCGACTTTGTAGTTTGTTAAAGTGCGGAGCCAGGTGCTGAAGAGTGATTCGCCGCGGAAAGATCCGAGCGACTTCAGCGCGGCAAGGAAGACCTCCTGAGTCACGTCTTCGATGTCGGCCTCGGGGACCACATAGCGCACGCGGTTCCGGACTTTGGGTTGATAGCGCTCAAAGAGCGAGTTGAACGCGTCCAGGTCGCCTTGTTGAAAGCGCTGGATCAGATGCTCGTCGCTGACAATCGAACGGGAGAACATGGAGGCGTTTTCTGTTTAGTTAGTAGAGGATGGGATTGAAAACGGGTCGCTGCTTCCGAGGCTTTTGCTACCCTGTTGACCCGGTAACTATACCATACTCATAAAAAAATTGGATACGCTTGGTGGCGTTATATTCATGCCTAAAAAATTTGACGTCGACCCATACAGGACGTATAATAGCAACAATCATAAGGATTGGAGAGTCTCATGCCTAAAATCGTTTCCGTACACTCCTTCCGTGGAGGGACGGGCAAGTCGAATACCACTGCCAACCTGGCCTCCCTGCTTGCCATGGATGGAAAGCGTGTCGGCGTGGTGGATACCGACATTGCCTCGCCCGGCATCCACGTACTGTTTAATTTCGATGAAGCCGACCTGGTCCACTCGTTGAACGATTACTTGTGGGGCAAGTGTGCCATCAAGGAAACCGCTCATGATGTTACCGGGCATGTTGGCGCGGATATCAAAGGACAGATTTTCCTGATCCCTTCGAGCATCAAGGCTGGCGAGATCGCCCGTATTCTGCGCGAAGGCTACGATGTGGGCTTGCTGAACGATGGGTTCCGCGAACTGGTCAAGGAAATGAAGCTGGACTTCCTCTTGATCGATACGCATCCCGGTTTGAATGAAGAGACCCTCCTCTCGCTCGCTATTTCCGACGTTCTCATTCTTTTGATGCGCCCCGATCAGCAGGACTATCAGGGAACCATCGTGACTGTGGATGTGGCGCGCAAGCTTGATGTGCCGAAGATGCTCCTAATCGTGAACAAGACCCCCACGGCCTTCGACTTCGATGAAGTCCGCGAGCGGGTAACCCAGACCTACAATGTGCCGGTGGCTGCTGTGATCCCCCACTCGGACGAAATGATGGTGCTGGCATCATCGGGCATCTTCTCGCTCAAGTATCCTGACAACACGGTGTCGCAGTCGCTCAGGGCTGTAGCCGCCGAGATCAGCCGATAAATCAAAAACCCCGTCGAGAGACGGGGTTTTTCTTTGTTTGACGGGGGTGACTTTTTAGTGTCCCGTGGTGATCTGTTTGATGGAGTAGATGATCTTGCCATTCTGCTCTTGCATTTTCAACCAGCCTTGCTTGACCAAGGCATCGACTGCAGCATTGAGCTCTTCTTTGGTGATGCTCTTTTCAGGCGGTAACTCAGACACGGCTGTATCCAATTCTGTCGCGGTCAGTTGTACTCGCCTGAGAAAGATTTTCATCAGGGTTTTATGTGAAGCGGGGATATCCCCTAGAAGGTCGAAGGAACTTAGGCCCATGTGCGAAGTGTACTTTGATTTTATTATGAAGTCAAACACCAAGATTGTGCTATTGCGCTTTTTGTTACAGATCGATCTTTTCCAACAGGTCTTTGGCGCGCTGGCGGCGACGGATGCGCCATGAGAACAGGCTGTCTTCGTAGGTGCCGCGCGCCCAAAACATGGATGTGACGCCTGCGATGGCGGCAAACATGCCGATCGTCAGCGCGAAGGTGCGCAGTTGATCGTCGGAGAAGCCCAGCGAGGGCTGAAGCAGGATCAGCGTCCCGACGAGGAGCGAGCCGAGGATCATGCCGAGGGCGTAGGGGTAGTTGCTTAGGATCGCGCCGACCCGTCCTCGCCGTTCGTCGGGGATCAGGTTCTGGAGGGACTGCGTGACGGTGAAGTCCCACGAAACCTGTACGACCACAATGACGAACAACCCCAGGATGCTGGTGACCACGCCGGGCAAACCGATGATGGTAGTGACGCTAAGCAGGATGGCCAGCGGCAAGACCATGAGAGCGTCGCGGGCAGGCACGCGTTGAAGCAAATGACGGGTGACTGTCCATTGCAAAATGAGCGGGGTGAGCAGAACGGATATGGCAAATGTGCTGTAAAGGGTGGAGAAGTTGGCTCCTTCAGCCGCAGCTTGATCCAGCGTGAGGTAGAACTGGAACCACAAGATCATCAGACACATCCACATCAATGTGCCGGCGAGGGTGAGGTAACGAAAGAGAGGCACCTCGCGGATCATTTCAAAACCCTCGCGCAGATTTTCCCGCAGGGACCGTTGTGTTGTGTCGGTGCGGGCTACATCGAGCTTTGCGCCGCGGAAAACGATGAGGCTGTGGATCAGCCCGGCCAGAAAGAGGGCGGCGCTGATGCCCACCAGCAGTGCTTGATTGGCTGCCACTTGTTCGGCGAAGGCGGTAAATCCCAGCAGAGACGGCAGGCTGAAGATGGCATAGCCGATCACGCGTCCGCTGGTATCGCCCGAGGTGAGGACCGGGAAAAGGCGTTTGGCCTGCGCCATTGTGAACAGGTCGTTCGACAGACTCCAGTAGATTGCCGAGAAGATCAGGAACTGATCCGAGTATAGAATGTAAAGCATGGGGGCAAGGAATTTGGTGGGCACGCCAACCAGGAAGAGCGCTACGATGACAATGTAAATCAAAATGAGGGCGCCGAGAAACCGCCGCATGGAGATCAGGCGCGGCAGGCGGTCGATGACCGGGAGCAGGCTGGATGTGACTACCAGGCCGAGCAGCATTTCGCCGATCCACAGGAGAGGCAGGCTGCGTGTTCCAAGTTCTCCAATGAATGAAGAAATGGCAACAACATCAAGAATGCCGAGCACCAATGCGTTGATCACGTTCAGGATCACCATCCACACGATCACTTGCGTGGCGGCGGGGGTTTGATGTTCCGCCGGGGGGGTGGTTTCCAGGGCGGCGCGTAGTTTCTCTGCGGTGAAGAAATCTCCGGGTTTGAAGGCGCCCGTTTCAGTGACGGAAGTGCGAGGCGCGTGCTGGGTGAAGATCAACTCGTCCCCGCGCGGATGGGCGTCGAGCCAGTGGGCGTTTGCGAGACGTTCCCCCGCAGCGCGGATCTCGTCCGGCCCGCCCTTTACGAGTTTTTCCAGCGCACGCGATGAGATTCGCCCGCGGCGAAGGACGATGCGCAGGATGGCCTGTTCGATCTCGGGCAGGTCGGCGGGATCTGATTTGTTCATTTTGTGGGGATTCCTGTGGCGTAGTGCGATTGTACAGTGTTCGTAAATCGGAGTCAATTCGGTATAATCAAATTATGGAAACCAAATCGCGTTACGAAGAACTGATCCGTGAATTGAATTTTCACTTCCAGCGCTATCACGTGCTCGATGACCCGATCATCAGCGATGCGGAATACGACAAGCTTTACAACGAACTGAAGCGGATCGAATCTGCGCACCCGGATTGGATCTCGTCTGACTCGCCCTCGCAGCGGGCCGGGGCCAAAGCGGCTGACCGGTTCGCGAAGGTGCGCCACCCCGCGCCGATCCTCTCGCTCGCCAATGCCTTCGGGGCGGAGGATGCGCGCGCGTGGTTCGAGCGCGTCCGCAAACTGGACGATCGTGTGGAGAAGGCCAAATTCGTCGTCGAGCCAAAAATTGACGGCCTGTCCGTCATCCTGCATTACCGCGATGGCGTGTTCGTGCAAGGCGCCACGCGCGGCGACGGGGAAGTGGGCGAGGACATCACGGGGAATTTGAGGACGGTGAAGGCGATTCCGCTGCGCGTGCCAGTTGATGCGTCAAAGGTCGAAAGTCAAAAGTCGGCGACCTTCGACCTTCGACCTCCGACCCACTTGGTGATTCGCGGCGAGGCCTACATCCCTGTGAAAGATTTCGAAGAGCTGAATCGCAAGTTGGAAGAGGCGGGAGAGAAGACGTATATGAATCCGCGCAACTCTGCCGCGGGATCGTTGCGCCAGCTCGACCCGAAGTTGACGGCTTCGCGCCCGATCACCTTGCTCGTCTATCAGATCATCCACGTCGAGGGCGGGACTGTCCCGACGTCGCAATGGCAAATTTTGGAATATCTCCGATCGCTGGGCTTCCCCGTCACGGACGTGGCGAAACGCTTCGATGATATCGAGTCTGCCATCGCCTACACCGAAACCTGGGACAAGAAGCGCGATGACCTGCCCTACGAAGCGGACGGCATGGTCATCAAAATTGACGACCTGACCCTGGCCGCCGAACTCGGCTTCGTGGGCAAAGACCCGCGCGGCGCGATCGCGTTCAAGTTCCCCGCCCGCGAGG
>CAYNQA010000235.1:0-5370 GCA_964399225.1 uncultured Anaerolineaceae bacterium | reverse complement strand
GCAATTCACTGCGGATGCCAACTTCATCTGGACGGTGAAAGACAACTGGTACGGGTTGGACTTTCTCCATGTCCGTTCCAACCCCGCCTCGATCTTCTGGCGCATCTTTCTGGACGCTGAACCTGTCGCCGCCGACCTGGACTTCCTGCCCCCACATGCGTTGTCTCAACAGCTTGCCTACATAAAAGACTACTACCAGCGCACCGACCCGGAAATCCAATCAATGATCGATGCACCGTACATCTACTTTACCGCGACCGATATGGATCAATTCATTGAAGAAACCTCGAACGACCTTCATCGTATCCATACTCTGATCTGGTCTGGGCATTATGATACGCTTGATCTTCATTCTGCCACATTGCTCCTACCCACAGCGAAAACCTAACCACTATGATCATTCCCTCTGCCGAACCCTTCCTGCTGTCCGGGCAACCCGACCGCCCGGCATGTCTCCTGATCCACGGCTTCACTGGCACCCCCAAGGAAATGCGTTGGATGGGAGAGTACCTCCAAAAACAAGGCTACACCTGCCTTGGCATTCGCCTTACAGGCCATGCAACCCGCCCAAAAGACATGGTTCGCTCGCTCTACACCGATTGGATGACCTCCGTCGAAGATGGGTACCACCTATTGAGCGGACTCTCGCAAAATATCTTCCTGGTCGGCCTATCGATGGGTGGCGCGCTCAGCCTGCTCATGTCCAGCAAGCTCGGTGTACGCGGTGTTGTAGCCATGTCCACCCCATTCGACTTGCCAGATCCACACCCCGCCTGGCAGATCCGCTTATACAGCCATTTCAAGGCCTACATGCGGAAAACAAAAGGCCAGCCCGGCGAGAATTGGTTCGATAAACAGGCATTTGCCGGCCATGTTTCGTATCCGCTCAACCCGGTCCGCTCTGGCGCCGAGTTGGCCACTCTCTTGTCCAAGATGCGATCCGCGTTGCCATCCGTCCGCGTGCCGGCTCTGCTGGTTCACTCCAAGGATGATAAATATGTCCTTCCAGGGAATATGCCAAAGATCTATGAACGCCTGAATAGCCCGCAGAAGGAAATGCTTTGGGTGAGCGGGTCCGGCCACGTCGTCACGCGTGATGCGGCGCGCGAACAGGTCTTCTCCGCCGCGGCCGATTTCATCCGGCGCATTGAAACAATCCACGCCTAACTTGAGGATATTTTGAACCGTAATCTTATCTTTATCGCCTTTGCTCTCTTTACCTGGGGCATTGGCGAAGGCATGTTCATCAACTTCCAGCCGATCTATTTGGAGGAACTGGGAAGCAACCCCCAGCAGGTTGGATTCTTCCTCAGCCTGTTTGGGGCGGCGATGGCCATCACACACATTCCCGCCGGTTATCTCGCGGACCGCTTCGGGCGCAGGCCGCTCCTTGTGACAGCCTGGGCCTTGGGGCTCGCCTCTGCTATTGTGATGGCGGCTGCCAACACCCTGCCATGGTTCGTAGTCGGCATGGTGATGTATGGCCTGACCGCCTTCGTCTCCTCGCCTCTTGCCAGTTACATGGCCGCCGCACGCGGACAATGGTCAGTGGTGAAAACGCTCAGCCTCACCTCAGCCACATATAATTTTGGTATGGCGCTTGGTCCGCTCGTGGGCGGCTGGATCGGCGAACATTATGGTTTGCGCGCATCATATTATGTCGTGTCAGCTTTGTTCGCCGCATCCACGGTCATTATGTTCCAGATCGAAAACCAACCCATCGAGCATCACGATGTAACGGTCTCGCGTTTCAACATGTTGTCAAACCCACGCCTGCTAGTGTTGCTCGTAGTTGTGGGGTTTGCCGTCTTTTCCATGCACATCAGCCAGCCGCTCACGCCCAATTACCTTGCCAATGTGCGCAACTTCGAATTCACCGATACCGGGCTAATCTTTTCAGTAGGCGCGCTCGGCAACGCAGTGCTGAATGTCTTACTCGGCAGGCTCAACCCGCGTAAGGCCTTTCCCATCGCGCAGGGATTTGTTGCGCTGTTCGTTCTCTTTGTTTGGAACGGCACGGGCATCGGCTGGTTCCTGGCTGGTTATTTTCTGCTTGGCGGATTCCGCGCATCCCGTCCGCTCACCTCGTCGCTGGCGCGCGAACTCGTGCAAGAATCACAAATGGGGCTCACCTTCGGCATCCTCGAAACCGTCAATGCGATCATCTTCATCGTCACACCGACGTTGGCCGGCTTCCTTTTCACGCTCGATCCCAGCTTACCCTACCCGCTCTCTCTTGGACTGTTGGTCTGCTCGGTCCTTGCAACCCTGATTCTGCTCCCGCGTATTTTCGCCGCGCCTCAGAAAGAACAACCCCATGCTTGAAATTGTCCCCTTCACTCTCGGTCCCGCCCAAACCAACGCCTACCTCGTCGCTGACTCTGAGACGAAAGATGCGGCGGTCATCGATCCATCCTGGGATGGCCATGTCATCCTCGCCGAAGCCCAACGCCGCGGATGGCGCATCGCGCACTTGTGGTACACCCATGCCCACTTCGATCATATTGGCGGTGCGGCAGAAATTGCTGATGCACTCAATCCTCTTCCGCTGGTTGCCCTGCATCCCAATGACCATGTTCTCTGGCGTGCGGGCGGAGGCGCTCCGCTATTTGGTTTCCGCATCGATCCCGGCCCCGAACCGACGATCGATTTTGTCCACGGCCAGATCCTGCGGCTGGGAACCGTCCAGTTCGAAGTGCGATTCACCCCCGGTCACACCTTGGGGCACTGCGTTCTGTATTGTGCGCAGGAAAAGGTTTGCTTCTGCGGTGACCTCATCTTCTCCGGTTCTGTCGGCCGCACCGACCTGCCCGGCGGCGACTGGGCAACCCTCGAAAAAAGTATCCGCGAACAGATCTACACCCTGCCCGATGACACTCGCCTCCTTTCCGGCCACGGCCCCGAAACGACGGTGGGGGAGGAGAAGCAATTCAACCCCTTCGTGCAAGCCTGATACTGATAAATTTGTGAAGCGTTTCTGTCCCCGGAAGTGCTAAAATAAATTATCAACATTTCAGGAGGACCCCATGACCATTCGTTTTGCCAAAACCATTATTCTTGCTCTCGTTCTTATCCTTGTCACGGTTGCTGCTGCGCCAACCCCGCCGCCCGCGCCCAATGTCACCTTCACCGTGGTTTCACCTCTTCCCGAAACGATGGTCATTGGGCAGACCTATAACTTTGTTGTAGAGATCACCAGTGACAGACCCTTCACATCTGCGAGCGCCATGCCAGACATGTACTTTCCTGGCCGGTACGTTGTAGCTCGCGGAGTTTCCCGCTCTGGAGCAGGAACAACCGCTACTCTCACTGTCACGTGGACCGCGAAAGCCTCCACAGCCAACTTGCCGGGCAGTGTTGCTCCGGTTGCCGTGGTGGCAGGGGTTCGCTTCCCGGGTGGGGCAGTTGTCTCCCAGCGCTTTGATTACAACGTGAGTGTCCCGTAAATTTGTCGGGGCGGACATAAGGTCCGCCCCTTTTCTTTTTCGGAGGGACGATGAAGCACGCCGTCAGTATCAGCTTGGGGAGTTCGAAACGCGATAAAAAAGTAACGGTCAAATTCAAGGATGAAGAGATCCTTGTCGAACGCATCGGCACCGACGGGGATGTGGTTCGCGCTCGCCAGCTTTACCTCGACCTCGATGGCAAAGTGGACGCGTTCGGCGTCGGCGGCGTGGATCTCTACCTGCGCCTAGACGAACGCGAGTATCCTCTCCGCGCCGCGCTCAAAATGGTCGAGGGCGTGACGAATACTCCTCTCTGCGATGGCCGCGGACTCAAACATACCCTCGAGCGCCGTGTCTTTGAACTGGCGAAACCCGAGCTGAGCGATGTCCGCTTCAAACAGGGATTCGTCCCCGTAGCCGTGGACCGTCAAGGTCTTGCTACCGCCGTTGCGGAAGTTTGTGATAAAACCGTCTTCGGTGATCTGATGGTGGCGTTAGGAGTCCCGTTGCCGATCTATGGCATTCCCGCCTTCAAACGTGTCGCGCGCATTATGCTTCCTTTTGTCAGCTACTTCCCCATGTCCATGATCTTCTACGGTAGTGACGGCGCTGAACACGAGCCGAAATACACCAAATACTTCGAAGGCTCCGACTTGATCGCCGGTGATTTCCTTTTCATGCGCAAGTACATGCCCGCGCGCCTGGATGGCAAAACCGTTGTCACCAACACTACTACCGAAGACAATATTGAATTGCTCAAGTCAAGAGGCGTGAAGACGGTTATTACCACCACCCCGCGTTACGATGGTCGTTCCTTCGGAACGAATATGCTCGAAGCTGCACTGACTGCGTATGCTGGAAAGGGGAGCAGATTGACCGATGAGGAGCTGAATACGCTAATTGATGAACTCAAAATAAAGCCGAGTGTGACGAATTACTAAAAAAAAGAGCAGACCTTAGTCTGCTCTTTTTTAGTTGATGGGCAATTCAATCTTCATCTTCGTCCCTTGTCCCTCCTCAGACTCCGCCCAGATTCTTCCTCGATGCGCCTCGACCAACGCCTTCGCAATGGCGAGACCGAGACCGGACGAGGCGCCATCTGCGTCGTTGCGGGATTTGTCGGCGCGGTAGAAGCGGTCGAAGATGTGAGGCAGGTCGGCGGCGGGGATGCCTTCCCCGGTATCTTCAACAGAGATTAGGATATTTTTTTCACGGCGTGTAGTCAGGATGGCGATGCGTCCTTTTTCAGGGGTATGGCGAATTGCATTGCCGACCAGATTAGACAGCACACGATCCAGTCGTGACTCATCGGCTTGGATATCGGGGAGAGATGAGTCGGATTTGACGGTGAGAGTGATTCCCTTTTGTTCCGCGGACAATTTGAACGATGCGGCAACTCGCTCGATGAAGGATTCAACGTTGACCGGTGCCAGGTTCAGGCGCAGTTCCCCCGCGTCGGTGACGGCCAGCAGGCGCAGGTCTGCGACGAGGCGTTGGAGGCGTTCGATCTCGGCATAGATGGAGTTCAGCCGCTCGGGGGTCGGGGCGAGGTCGCCATCGCGCATGGACTCGACGTAGCCCGCGATGACTGTGAGAGGGGTGCGCAGGTCGTGGGCGATGTCGGCGGTCATCTGCTTGCGGAGTTGGTTGGCTTTCGCCACTTCGCGGCTCATGCGGTTGAACGACTCGGCCAGTTCGCCGATCTCGTCCCTCGATTTCACTTCAACTTGCTGATTGAGTTCGCCGCCCGCCATTTTTTCTGTCGCTTCGGTGAGCGCGCGCAAGGGACGGGTGAGAGTGCGCGCCAGGAGGACACCAATAATGAGGGCGAGAAGCGCGGCGCCAAGTGCTGCATACGTGAGCGCTTCATTTGTCCGCTCGAGATAGGCTTTTTCCTGAGGGGTCAGGTCAATGGGCAAGGGTT
>CAYNQA010000234.1:0-5438 GCA_964399225.1 uncultured Anaerolineaceae bacterium | reverse complement strand
ACATTCCAAAGCTTCACTTTGTAATCATCACTCGCACTGACAAGCAGCCTGCCGTCCGGGCTGAACAGGAGCGCATTGACCCTGCCGGTGTGCGCGGTCCAGGAGTGGAACATTTGTCCGGAAGTGGAATCCCATAAGGCAATATTCGCATTCTCATCCGCCGTGGCGAGGATCTTTCCATCCGGGCTGAGGCGCACAGAAACGATCGCGGACGGACTCGAGACGGATAGCAGTTGAGTCCCCGTGACAGCGTCCCAGATGCGCGCGGTCCCGTCCATCGTCCCGATAAGCTGCGCGCCGTCCGGGCTGAATTGAATCTGGTTGATCGCATTGCCAGAGATGGTCAATAATTCACTGCTCGGCGAAACGTCCCAAATGCGCACGGTCCCATCGTCGCTGCCGCTGGCGAGAAAATATCCATCGGGAGAAAATCTGATGCCTGTGATTTCGCCAGTGTGACCGGCCAGTGTGAACAATTCGCGGCCGGAGGTCACATCCCAGATTTTTATTTTACGGTCGGCACCGCCGGTGGCAAGGAGCATTCCGTCCGGGCTGAACACAACAGAGAGGACCGTGTTCGTATGCCCATTGAGGCTGAATATTTTTTCGCCGGTCTGCGCGTCCCAAGCGGTTGCTTCATTCCCGCTGGCCGTGGCAATGTGTTTACCATCCGGGCTGAATGCCGCCGTCCAGACCCAATTGGAATGCTGTAACTTCAAAAGTTCCGCGCCCGTGGCCGTGTTCCAAACACGGGCAGTTCCGTCATCGCTTGTGGAAAGCAGTCGCGAGCCATCGGGGCTGTAAAACGCAAACGAGACATAATCTTCATGACCGGGGAAATTGACAACTTCCTTTGCGGAGGCGATCTCCCAAATACGCGGCAGGTTGACCGGCGTGACCGTGACGAGGCGCTTGCCATCCGGGCTAAACATCACCCCGTCCCCCGCATCGATCGGACCTGCAAGCGGGATTCCCGTTCCCGATTCCGCATCCCACAACTTGACGCTTCCATCCGCAGGGACAGTGGCGAACACCTTGCCATCCGGTCGATATCCCACAGCATGACCGCTGACCGTGAACAGCAAATTTCCGTTGGCTGAGTCCCACACATGCACGCTCTCGTCCGCGCCCGCAGAGGCGATATGTTTTCCATCCGGACTGAATGCCACCGTGACTGTCGCGCCGGGATCATGCGCAGGAATCACAAGCCGCACACGCGAAGCCCACACGGATTGATGCAGGGCATCTTCGGCCTCCAGCGTGTAATTGATGGAAAGCGCTTGCAATGAAAGAAGCACACTGCGTTCAGGGTCCACATCCAGGTTGCTGATGGCGGCGGCGGCCAGTTCGCGGGATGTGGACTGGCGGCTGGCGGCCTGTCCCTGCCAGCCCAAAAACCCCGCAACGACTGCCAGTGCGATCGCAGCGATCATTGTCCCTGCAAGGTACATCGAACGCTTGCGCAATTGACCCGCGGCATGTGCCTGTTCCTCCGCGCGGCGATGCTCCACCTCAAGAAGTTTCTGCGCCGCCTCCAACTCGCGTTGACGTTGGGCTTCGCGTTCGTTGGCTTCCTGTTCCGCAAAACTTCGCGAGGCTTCGAGAAATTCAAGTTCGAGGGGGTTCATCTCTTCGCGATGAAGCAAAGTCCATTCGTGCGCCTGAGCGAGTCTCGCCCCGCGATACAGTACATCCGACTCACGGTTGCGCGACTCCCATTCCTGCGCAGACTCAGTCAAGTGACGATGCAGACGTAATCCTTCGCGATTGTCCTCCAACCAGCCGCGTAGAGTCGGCCATTCGCGAATGAGCGCTTCGTGCGCCACCTCGGCGGAATTTTCGCTTGTGATGATCAATCGCGCGTCGGCCAAAGCTTTCAACACGTTCTGCGTGAGTTCGGCTTCTTCCGGTTTGAGGATCAATTCATTCAACCCGGCGCGGCGGCGGGTATCGCCGGTGGCTTCATCGCCCAACTCGGTGAGACGTAAAAAGATTCGGCGGGCAATGGCGCGCTGCTCCGGCGTGAACTGGTCCACGAACACGGCTTCGGCGGTTTCGGCAATGGCGCCGCGTACGCCGCCCGAGGAGGCATAGCCGCTCAATGTCAACATCCGTCCGCGGCGGCGCTGCCAGGTTTCGAGCAGGGCATGGGAAAGCAAAGGCAGGGCGCCGGGTTCCTGACCGACATCACGTAATAACAAGTCGGTGAGACCCGGCTCGAATTCCCAACGTCCGCGGCGGGCGGGTTCTTCGATGGCGCGGCGTAGTTCGTCAATTGTCATTGCGCCGATGTATTCCTGATTTTGCGCCAACGCTTCGCGCAACTGGAGGTAACTCGCGCAATGAGCGTAGAAGTCCGCGCGCAGGGTGATGACGACAATCACCGGTCCATCGGACTCGGATGCGGCAACCAGAAGATTATTGATGAATGCGGAACGTTCCTCCTCGGAACGGCATAACGCGAACAATTCCTCGAACTGGTCCACGACCAGAAGCAGGCGCGACCCGTTCATGGATTGCATTTCCCGCTTGACGAATAAATTCAGACTGCGCGCATCGCGGGCGAGGTCATCCATCAGGCGGGCAGACTGGGCCAGCGAGCCTTTTTCTCGCGTCAGGCTCATTGCCAAACTTTCGAGCGGACGCGCCGTGGGCGTGACAACCTGAATGCTCCAATCGGCGGAGACTTTATTCCAGCGCAAGGCGGGAACCAATCCCGCGCGCACGAGGGAGGATTTACCGCTGCCGGAAGCGCCGACCACGGCAAGGAATCGGCTGGCAACGGCCGACCCGCTCAACGTCAAGGAAAGGACGCGTTCGGTCAGTTTGGAGGTCAACGCTTCGCGGCCGACAAACAAGTCCGAATCAGCTTCCTCGAAATAGTTCAATCCTTTGTAGGGACACAAGCCCAGCCCCGGCGCATCCTCGCGACGGACGTTGGCGGCCAGGTCGAGCAGGCGCGCCACAGCATTGGGTTCCTCCTCGAGATAGAGCGCAGGGACGAAACGCGCCTCGATGGTGGGGATATCCGGCAGGCGCAGGTTTTGCTCGAGACGGCTAATCTGCGCGTCGCTATAGCCGACGGCGATGGCCAGTTCCATTTGGGTGATGCCCGCGCGACGGCGGAGGAAGCGCAACAGGTCACCAAAGGTGGCGAATTTTTCGAGTGTAGCCGCGGGAATGGAAGAGGACATGCGTTGCTCCTGACGACAGAATAGCACATTCCCATCCGTTTGGAGAATTTTGGCAGAAAATGGCAAGCGAGGCAGGTTTCAAACTGCTACATTCGGGGCACAACTGACCGGCGTGCAAAAGCCAAACTCAACCGGTCGGAGGAGATAAACATGAAAACCAAACTGTACCTGCTCGTGCTCGTTATCGTCCTGGCCTCGTTGACCCTCTCTGCCTGCGGAGGCGGTTCCTCGTTCCCCACTGGCAAACTTGTCCGCGCGGACAACCCGGATGCAGGGATGATCATCAACAAGGACGGGACCTGGTCTGCTTACAACGGCATCTACACCCTGGCGCGCGGCACCTATTCGATCAATGGCGATCTCTTCATCGAGGAATCCAACGATAGCGATGGCGCCTGCCCCACCCCGGCGAGCTACAAGTTCACCATCAACGGCGATCAGTTGACCTTCAACTACGTGGACGACCCCACCAACGATCCCTGCGCCGGGCGCGTGGATGGCTTCAACGGCGTGACGTACATCATCTCGAAGTAACAACCTTGCTTTTGGACACAGGGCAGGAGGCACTCCTGTCCTGTGTCCGTTGTGTGATTAACTGCCAGAAAAGGAATCTGCCATGAAAACAAAACTCGGGTTTATTACGATCATTCTTGCGATCGTTCTTGCCATCACCAATGTATCCCCCAGCCGCGCTCAGGGAGCGTCCGCGCCGCAAGCGGTGGTCAGCACGCTTACGCGTGTCACGGATATCAACAGCGGAAGTGGACATTCCGCCCCAAGCTCTCTGGCTGTGTTTGGCGATTCGCTTTTCTTTCGAGCAAGCGGGAATAACGGTATTGGGGAAGAATTGTGGATCTATAACCCTTCGATCACTCCGATCGCCTACGATGTAAATCCCGGTGCAGGAATTTCTTATCCCGCATACCTGGCGGCGTTCGATGGCGCGCTATACTTCAGCGCAGACGGAAATGATGGAAGCGGAACAGAACTCTGGAAATTCGACTGGACCAACGGAGCGCAACTTGCGGCCGATATTTACAGCGGTGCCACGGGTGGAGATCCTCGCTACATGACGGTTTACAATGACGCCCTGTACTTCGGCGCAGTTGGCGATAATGGAGCAGGGTACGCTCTTTGGGCATATGACCCGCTCAACGGCGCTCAATTCGTAACGGACATTCCCAGCACAATCGACACGGTCATTAGATATCTGACTGTGTATGAAGGCGCGCTCTACTTCAACGCCTTGACCGATGGCACAGGATATGAACTGTGGAAATACGATCCGCTTAACGGCCTCCAGTTCGTAGCGGACATCAACCCCGGCGTTTCCAGTTCAGAACCTGCCTACCTCACTGTTTTCGATGGTGCGTTGTACTTCAGTGCGAACGGTGGTGATGGATATTGGTACGAGTTATGGAAGTATGATCCGGTCAATGGTGTCCAACTCGCCGCAGACATCTACCCTGGTGGCGGAAGTTCGGCTCCCAAGTATCTGGCTGTCTACAAAGGCTCTCTATACTTTAACGCGAACGGCAACGACGGTGCATATGACGAACTCTGGAAATATGACCCGGTCAACGGCGCACAACGTGTGACAGATATCTTCGATGATGGCAACAGCGTTGGGCCTGCTCACATGACCGTCTACAACGAGGCATTATTTTTCAGGGGAGATGGCCACGATGGATATGGAACTGAACTCTGGAAATATGAATTCAACGGCAACGCCCCTTCAGATATTTCCCTCAGCGCCTTCTCCTTGGATGAGAATCTGCCCGGAGGAACCACCGTCGGTTTGCTCTCCACAATTGATCCCGATTACGGCGACACACACACCTTCTCCTTCTGCGGCGGCGCGGACGATGCATCCTTCCAGATCAGCAATAGTGACCTGCTCACCAACGCCGTCTTCGATTATGAAACGAAAGCCAGCTACGATCTCTGCATCCGCACCACCGACACCTTTGGCGGTTCAACTTACGACAAGTCATTCACGATCAATGTTTTAGATGGCGTGGAGAACTCTGCGCCGACCGACATCTCCCTCTCGAACAACACCGTCTCCGAAAATATGCCTCCCGACACAACGATCGGTTTACTTTCCACAACCGATCCTGATCTGTCCGACGCGCACACCTACTCCTTCTGCGGCGGAGAGGACGACGCATCCTTCCAGATCAACGTCAGCAACCTGGAGTCCGTTGTCCCGTTCGATTATGAAGCGAAATCCGTCTACAACAT
>CAYNQA010000233.1:0-5473 GCA_964399225.1 uncultured Anaerolineaceae bacterium | reverse complement strand
TCGCTGAAAATTTCCGCAACGATCCCATCTTCTGGCAGCAAGTCGGTGACGCGATCCCAGAAAATGCGAAGGTCATCGCGTTGACGCAGGACTTCGGCTACAACGTGATGTACTACGGCTGGCGACGCGTGAGTGTCTGGCCGCTTGCGTCGGGGCTGGCCGAAGTGCGCGGCAACAGCATCAACGCCGAAAAGACCTTCGCCGAAATGGCCGCGGGCAAGGATTATTTCCTCGTCACGTCGTTCAACCAACTCGACAAACAACCCGACTTGAAAAAGATCCTCGACGGTTATCCCATCGCCGCACAGGGCGAGGGGTTTGTGTTGTATGATTTGCAACCATGACCCTCATCTCCATCGTCACCCCGTCCTTCAATCAAGCTTCCTATCTCGAGCAGACCATGCGCTCTGTTCTCGATCAGGATCATGCGGACATCGAATATCTTGTCATTGACGGCGGCTCGACCGACGGCTCGGTTGACATCATCAAAAAATACGCATCGCGTCTGGCATATTGGGTTAGCGAAAAAGATGCGGGTCAAGCCGACGCGATTAATAAAGGCATGGCGCGGACCAAGGGCGAGATCGTGGCCTGGCTCAACTCGGACGATTATTATCTGCCGGGCGCCGTGACCGCCGCCGTGCGGACCTTTGAACAGAACCCCGATGTTGTCCTCATCTACGCGGATATGCTCGCCGTGGACGAAGGCGGTCAGACTTTCAACACCCTGCGCTATCGTCAACTCACGTTGGAAGACCTGCTCTCGTTCCAGATCATCGGCCAGCCCGCCGTCTTCATGCGCCGCTCCGCGTTTGAAAAAGCGGGTGGACTCGACCTCTCGTATCACTTCCTGCTCGACCATCATCTGTGGATCCGCATCGCCGCGCAGGGACGTATTTTGCACGTCCCGCAGACGTGGGCCGCCGCGCGCTATCACGCCGCCGCCAAGAACCGAGCTCATGCCGCCGCCTTCGGCAAAGAAGCCTTCCGCATTTTGGAATGGGCGAAATCTCAACCAAATCTTGTTGCTCACATCGGGCGTCGTGCAACTGCCTCAGCACACCGCGTCAACGCCCGCTACCTGCTCGATGGAGGCCAGCCCGCAGCCAGTCTCGCCGCATGGACTCGTGCCTTCTTCATCCATCCGCCTACGGCTCTCACCCGTCTCAACCTGCTCGGCTCTGCGTTGTTGAATCTTGTCGGGTTGGGGAAATTGCGTGATAAGGTTCTGGAAAATCGTCAGTCGCAATACCGGTCAAAATAAAACACAAAGGCACCAAGTCACGAAGACACAAAGATAAATAAAACTTCGTGACTTTGAGTCTTTGTGCCTTCGTGTTGAATTTCCTCCGCGCAAACCTGCGCTCGTCCACATCCGAATAGGGGTTAAAATAGGCGGGCCCTTCCCATGAACGAATCCCCTCGCTCCTTCTTTGGTCGCTATCACACGCTCGTCGTCATCCTGCTCTTCGTGGCGGCGGCGGGCATCCGCCTCTACGACCTGACCGACATGCCGCTCGACTTCCATCCCACGCGCCAACTCTTCTCGGTCATCAAAGCGCGCGGCATGTATTACGCGTCCCTGCCAAATGAGAATGAAGAAATGCGCGAGTTTGCCATTCAACAGGGCAAACAAAAAGTGACCGTCGAGCCTGAAGTGCTCGAACGCCTTGTGGTGTTCACGTGGCGCTTCACCGGCGAACAACTCTGGGTGGCGCGCCTCTACTCGATCCTCTTCTGGCTGATCGGCGGCATCTTCCTCTATCTCCTCGCCCGCGATCTATTTGGGGACACGGATCGCGCGGATGACACGGATAAAAATCAAAAAGAACAAATCCGCGCAATCCGTGAAATCCGTGTCCAAAAGAATTCCGACGCCCCGCTCCTTGCACTCGCTTTCTATCTCTTCCTGCCCTACGCCGTCCTCGCCAGCCGCTCCTTCCAACCCGACCCATTGATGGTCGCCCTCGTCCTCGGCTTCTGGTGGTCCGTCAACCGTTGGGCTCAATCCCTAACTCCTAACTCCTATCCCGCATCTCGCTCCTGGCTCTACGTCCTCCTCGCCTCCCTCCTCGGCGGCATCGCCATCTTCATCAAACTCAACGCCGCCTTTTTCATCGTCGGTGGTGCGCTTGGTGCCGCCCTCGGATACGCCTCGATCCGCGACCTGCTGCGCAACAAACAAGTCTACGCGATGGCGGTGCTCGGCATCCTGCCCGGTGCGGCGTACGTGGTCTACGGTCTCACCCACGGATTCCTCGGCCAGCAATTTGGCGGACGTTTCATCCCTGCCCTGCTCCTCTCGCCCGCGTATCCGCTCGGCTGGACGCAGATGATCGGCAACGTACTCGGCCTCTTCACCTTCGCGCTTGCCCTGCTC
The DNA here is from genome assembly GCA_964399225.1 of uncultured Anaerolineaceae bacterium. Classification (GTDB taxonomy): domain Bacteria; phylum Chloroflexota; class Anaerolineae; order Anaerolineales; family Villigracilaceae; genus Denitrolinea. The sequence goes on along the minus strand of CAYNQA010000233.1, from coordinate 3,093 downwards.
GGTTTGACCCTCGTCCACGACAAACCGACCCGCATCTTCCTGCTCGGTCTTTGGGGCGCATACTTCGCATTCGGAATCTTCTTCGACTATCACATCTCCACGCACGACTACTACAGCCTGCCCCTCATCCCCATCGCCGCGCTGACGTTGACTCCGCTCGGAGAGACCATCGTAGGTCGGATTGCCAATCCGACTTACAGCTCGGTACGCCGTTTCTTCATCGCCTCTTTCCTGACGTTGAGCTTGCTCGCCGTCCTCTGGACTTCCCGCTCCGCCCTCAAGTCCACCGACTATCGCCCCGAAGCGGACTTTTGGAATCGCATCGGCGAGACGGTCCGCGACTATCGCGTTGTTGCATTATCGCAAGATTACAACTCGCGGCTCGTGTACTGGGGCTGGGCCAATGCCGCCGTATGGCCTGATTCTTCCGACATCGATTATCATTCCGACGTGCGCGGCGGCGGCCAGACCTTCGACAAGCGTTTTGCCAAACTGACCGAAGGCCGCGACCTCTTCCTCGTCACCGACCTGACCGACTTCGCCAAACAACCTGATTTGCGCGAACGCCTCTCGCACTTCGCCATCTTCGCCGAGGGCGAGGGCTACATCATTTACAATCTCCAACAACCTATCCCCTAACTCCTAACTCCTAATTTCTAACTCCTAATTTCTAATTCGCATCTCGGACTCTCCCTTGAATAAACTCTTCTCCATCGTCCGCACATTCTTCCTGACCACATCCTCCGCCGCGCTGGGATTTTACGTTTACCTTGCCACCTTCGCCCGCCCGCTTGGCGACGACTATTGTTTCTCGGCATGGAACGCCGCCGTGGGTCCGCTCGTCTCGGGATTGTACAAATACCAGACCACATCCAATCGTTTTTCGAATCAATTTATCGTCTACTTCAGCGACCTGGCTGGTCCGCGCGGGGTGGGGCTTCTTGCATCGTTCGTTCTCATCGTATGGGTTGTTGCCCTGACCCATCTTCTCGCGCAACTCGCGCGCGCGTTCAAACTGCGCTGGGATGCATGGACCGCACTGTTGATCGCCGAACTGGTTGTATTGACCTCGCTCTATTCTTCGGCCAACCTGTTCCAATCCGCCTTCTGGCGCCCGGGCTTGATGACCTACCTCCTGCCCCTGCCTTTGTTCACGTTCATCTTCGCTGAGATCCTGCGCTCCACCCAAAATGCGTCGGGCTCTGCCGAAGCCAATCCCCGCCCCAGTTTTTGGACGATCACCATCCTCTTCTTCGGCGCCTTTTTCATCGGCGGCCTCTCCGAGACAGCGGGCGCGCTTCACATCACGATCCTCGGCCTCGCGCTCGTCGGATCGTTTTTCTGGAATAAAAGCCCCAGCCGCCGCACCGCCCTTGGACTCATCACAGCCGCACTGGCGGGCGCATTGCTGGCCATGGTCGGCATGTTCCTCGCCCCGGCCAACGCCTTCCGCATCGAGGAAGGTTCCGCGCCAGGCTTGATGGAACTTATCCAGCGCATCTTCACCTTCAGCTTCCAGTTCCTATTCGAGGCAGTGCGGCTCTTGCGTCAGCCTGCTGCGTTTGCGTTTGGCGTCGCCACGATCATCAGCTACGCATACGTCAGGTTCCACGATGCCGAAACACCGTCGACGCAAAAAGTGCTGATCGCCCTGGTTGTTGTCCCCGTGATCGCGTATCTGCTCGTGATGGCCTCGTTCGCGCCGAGTGCGTATGGGCAATCGTTCCCTGCCGAGCGCGTGCGCTTCCCTGCGCATGTTCTGGTCATCGTGATGTTCTTGTTGGAAGGCGCCTGTCTGGGAATGATCGCGGCACGCATCCCCCTGCCGCGTTGGAGTATGGCACTGGCCATTTTTGCCATGTTCGTAGCGTCGCTCTATCCGCTCTGGATCACGCGTAACAACCTGCCCCTTCTGGCTCAATACCAAAACCGCACCGCCAAATGGGATACGCGCGATGCGCACATCCGCGAGTTGGCGGCCTCAGGTGAAACTGACATTGTGGTTCAGGAATTGCGCGGCATCGAAGGCGTGAAAGACCTCGATCCCTCCCCCAAACATTGGGTTAATTTTTGCGCCGCGCTTTATTACGGTGTGGATACCATTTCTGCACCGTAATCATCAAGGGCGGTGATCAGGCTTGCACGAGCCAATCCATCATCGTTTGAACAGTATTTTTCCACGAAAACACATCGCCTCGTTGCAGGCCTTTTTGGCTTAACGCATGCCGCAGTGCGGCATCTGTTGCCAGTTTGAGCATGCCGTCGCGGATCGAGTCGGCGCTGAGGCCATCCACGACCAGGGCGGCATCGCCGGCCACTTCGGGCAGGGAGGTCTGGTCCGAGACGAGGATGGGGGTCCCGCAGCGAAAGGCCTCCACAACCGGCAAGCCAAACCCCTCGAACAGAGAAGGATAGATCGCAAATTGCGCCAGCGAATACAGCACAGGCATATCCATGGCTGGGACCGGGCCGAGAAGTTGGACACGATTGCGCAACGGCCCCTCCAGTCGTTCGAGAATGCCGCGTGTATTCCACTTCAAACCGCCGGTCAGGTAGAGGTGATGGGGGATCTGCTCCATGCAGGCTTCCATCGCTTCGAGGACGCGCGGGATGTTCTTGCGGGGCGAGATCGAGGTTGGATAGAATATGAAGGGCTCTTGTAACCCGTATCGCTGGCGGACTTGCTCGAGACGGGCTTCATCGGTAACAGGGCGGTAGTGATCGTTAGGAGCTTCGTGAATGGTGATTACTTTCGACGGGTCGGCGCGCAGCAGGCGAATCACGTCCCGACGAGTATATTCAGAAACGGCGAGCAGGCCCAAAGTCACGCGGGAGGCGAATGGGAGGGCAAAGCGAAAGTAGAGAGTATCCAGAGGGCGGTAGGCATCCAGGTCCGGGTAGAAATATCCCAGGTCGTGGATGACCGAAACTGCCCGGCATGGCAAAGAAAGGGGGACGGGACCTTTCGGGAAGATCGCCACGTCGATCTGATCTTTTTTCAAAGCGCGCGGCAAAAGGATCTGGTCCCAAACGATGCGGTTCGTGGATGGGAGGACATGTTCGACCGCCTTTGGAAACGATCCAAGGGCATCG
>CAYNQA010000232.1:0-5474 GCA_964399225.1 uncultured Anaerolineaceae bacterium | reverse complement strand
CAACTGCCACCAACATGCTCGATGAGCCCGGCGTGGCGGGCATTGTCGTCAATTTCAAAGATATTACCGAGCGCAAACAGGCGGAGGATGAACTGCGCCGGGGACGCCAGCAATTGCAGGCATTGGTCACATCCCTCGACGATATCGTTTTTGAGGTGGATGAAAACGGCACTTATCTCAATGTGTGGACTTCCAACGATGCCATCCTGTTCAAGCCGCGCGAGGAGATCATCGGCAAACGCTTCGATGAGATATTTGGTGAGGAGGCCAGCCGTCCCTTCTTTGCATTCCTCGAGAAAACGCTCAATAGCGGTGTTTCACAGACCCTTGAATATCCCGTGGAGGTTGGCGGTTCCACGCGCTGGTTTGCTGCCCGTTACAATCTGATCCAGCAGCCTGGTGCCTCCGCAAAAACGGTCTCCATTCTTGTGCGAGATATCACCGAGCTTAAGAAGGCAGAGATCGCCCTCCTGGAAAAACTGAAACTGCAGGAGCAATTGGAGAAGACCGCCTCGATCGTGCCCGGCATGATCCACATCTTCAAGCAGGATGCCGCAGGAAAATTCAGCATGCCTTATGCCAGCCCGGTCTTTCGGGATGTGTATGGCATGGAACCGGAGCAGGTGGCCGATGATATGTCCGCGGCCTTCGCCCGCATTGACCCGCAGGATGCGCCGCACGTTCAAGCCACGATTGCCGAATCCGCCCGCACAATGAATCCCTGGCGGGACGAGTTCCGCTACCATCATCCCCGCAAGGGCTTGCGCTGGCTGGCGGGTCATTCCACCCCGGTCGCTGAATCAGATGGCAGCCTGCTGTGGTACGGCATCATCGAGGATGTCACCGAGCACAAACAGGCGGCGGAGAAGATCCGCGAAAGCGAAGCCTTGTTGCGCCAGGTGCTTGAAAGCACACAAGATTCCATCTTTGGCGTGGACCGGAACTACTGTTTGCTCATCAATAACCAGCGGCATCAGCAGGCGCTTGCCGAGACCGGCGGTCAGCCGCTCCGTGTTGGCGAAAGCATTCTGTCGCCCGAATACCCACCGGAAGTGCTGGAACAGTGGCGCAATCTATACGACCGTGCCTTCAATGGGGAGTCGTTCCAATCGGAGAATGCCTGGCCCTACCGCGACGGAAAAATGCACACCATGGAAAACAACTTTTCCCCGCTGCGCGATGCCACTGGCACGATCAAGGGCGCCTTGGTTTTCATCCGTGATATTACCGAGCGCAAACTGGCCGAAGAAAAATTGCGCGAGGGGGAGCGCTTCCTGAACGAATCCCAGCGCCTTGCCAACATGGGCAGCTGGCGGCTGGACCTTGCGACCAACAAAGTGGATTGGTCGGCAAGCTATTACAGCCTGTATGGTTTCGAACCATACGAGGTGGAACCGAGCCTGGAGCTTTTCAAACAAGCCCTGCACCCCGATGATGTGCCCTTTATGGAAGCTGCGATCGCCGATGCGCTTCAAAACCCCAGGTCCATGGATTATGAGTTGCGCATCTTTGACAGATATGGGCACATGAAATGGATCTATAACAGCTTGAGCCCGGTGGTAAAGAACGGACAGACCGTTCAATTTGTCGGTATTCAGATCGATATCACCGAACGCAAAAAGGCTGAGGAAGCCCTGCGCGCCAGCGAGTCGCGCTTCCGCTCCCTGTTCGAGAACAGCAAAGCCATCATGTTCATGATCGAACCCGTTTCGGGCAGGATCCTGGATGCCAACCGCGCCGCCAGCGAGTTCTATGGCTACCCCTATGAGCATTTGCTGCAAATGCGGATGGACGATATCAATCTGCTCGCCCCGGAAGAAACCAGGTCGGACCGGCAGAACTCCATGAACGAAGAGATCAATTATTTCGTCGTTCCCCATCGCCTCGCCAATGGACAGGTCCGCACGGTGGAGGTGTACTCGCATCCCATCCAGACTTCCAGCGGGGAGCTTCTGTATAAGATCATCTTCGATGTCACAGACCGCAGGCAGGCTGAAGAGAATCTGAAGAAAAGCCAGGCCGAATTGGCGGAAGCGCAGCGCGTGGCGAAACTCGGGAACTGGCATTTCGATATCGCCGGCAATTCCATCACCTGGTCCGATGAACTTTACCGTATCTTCGAGGTGGCCCCGGAGCAATTCGGCGGGTTGTACGAATCCTTCCTGCAAAATGTCCATCCCGATGACCGGCCGCATGTCATCGCGACGAACAAGCATGCCCGTGAGAGCGGAGAACCCTTCGAGATCGAATATCGCATCGTTACGCCAAACAGCACTGAAAAACACATCCGCGAGATCGGTTATACGCTTCGAGATGAAGAAGGGCAGGTCACCGGCATGTTCGGGATCGCCCAGGATATTACCGAGAGGAAACGGGTTGAAATTGCCCTGCGCCAAAGTGAGGGACAATGGCGCACCCTGGTGCAGACCATTCCAGATTTTGTCGCGCTCTATGACCCAGATGGCAGGTATCTGTTCCTCAATCATTATGCGGAGGGATTCTCGGAAGAGGATATCAAAGGGAAAACCTATGATGAGTTATTACAGGACGAAGCGGGGCAACAATACAAGATCGCGTTTGAGCAGGCGCGCCAGACTGGCCAGACCCAGTTCATCGAATACCAGGCGCCCGGTGACAACAATGAGACCCGCCAATACGACAGTTACATCGTCCCCATTTATGATGGGGAACGGCTCATCAATTTCCTTGCGCTGGCGCGCGATATCACCAACCGCAAACGGACCGAGGACTTGATCTTCGCCCAGCGCGACCTGGCACGCAGCATTGGAACGTTCTCCACCATCGAAGACGGATTGCAGGTCATTTTGGACACCGTTCTGAATCTCACCGGGCTGGATAGCGGCGGCATCTATCTCATTTCCCCCGACTCTCAAAAAATGGATCTGATCCAGCACAAGGGGCTGGGAACGGCGTTCATTCAAGCGGTTTCGAATTTTTCAATGGACTCCGTTAACGCGCAAATGGTACTAAAGGGAGATCCTTTTTACATCTCGTATGTAGATCCTGCCGATCAGAATCCCCTGCAAAGGGCGGAAAAACTCCGCTCTCTGGCTGTGGTTCCCGTGTCGCACGAAAACCGCGTGATCGGCTGTCTCAATATCGCTTCGCACACGCTGGATGTCATCCCGCAATTTACCCGCCAAACGCTGGAAACGCTGGCGGTCGAGATCGGCAACGTTATCCTATACCTGCAAGCTCAAGCCGCCCTGCGCACCAGCGAGGAGAATTTCCGCCAGATCGCCGAAACCATCAACGAAGTGTTCTGGATCTTCGATAACCAACAGCAGAAACTGATCTACCTCAATCCCTCCTACGAGAAGATCTGGGGGGTATCCATTGAGGATACGTACCGGGAAACCCAACGATATATTCAGGGCATTCACCCCGATGACCGCCCGGTCATGTTTAGTGCACTTGACCGGCAGGCCCACGGCGAGCGCACTGAGATGGAATACCGTGTCGTCCATCCCGATGGAACTGTACGCTGGATCTTCGACCGCTCCTTCCCGGTCCTGGGTCCGGATGGGAATGTCATTCGCACGACCGGGGTGGCCACAGATGTCACCGAACGGAAACTGGCAGAAAATTCGTTGAAGCGGCGCATGGAAGACCTGGCACTGATCAACAATTTGAATGATGCCGTCAATCATGGCGAAAGCCTGGTTGGCATCACCGAGCTGCTCGCAAAAGAGGCTGGAAAGATCTTTGGAAGCCTGAGTGCCAGCCTCTATCTGATGGACCGTGCGAAGCAACGTCTCATCCTCCAGCATTTCACGATGCCGCCCGAAACTGTAAGGCGGTTGGAACATTTGATGGGCAGGTCAGTTCCACTGATCGAAATTCCCACCGGCGGTGAAGATCACTTCAGCCGCATCCTCGATACGGATGAAGGCGCCATTTATACCGGTTTTGAGGATATCTGCAACTGGCTCGGAGACTTTGCCAATACCACCTACCTTCCTGAAGCGATCCGCCCGTTGCTGCGCAGGATCGTCCCGGCGGCAGCCAAGCTGCTGAACTTCCACTCGGTGCTATCCATCCCGCTGAAGACCGGGAAGGAAGTTCTGGGCGTGGTCGAATTGACCTCTGAATATGCGTTCGACCAGACGGTCCTCAATCGTTTCCAGAATGTCCGCCGGCAGTTGACCGAGGTGATCGTCCGCAAACAGGTGGAAGAGTCGCTGCGCGAAAGCGAGGAGCAATACCGCAGTCTGGCCGAGGCCTCGGATGCCATCATCATCCTGCTCGATGCGGAAGGAATGATCCAGTACCTGAACGAAAAAGCGAACGAGATCCCCGGGATACATTTGGGGGATGCGTCCACCGCGGAGATCCATGATCTCATTCCGAAGCCGATGGCCGATTCGTACCTTGCCAATATTCGATCGGTGATCTCACGCGGTCAAAGCATGGTGTTCGAGTCTCAAATGGGAGACAAGTATTACCGCACCAGCATCCAGCCCATCCATGACGAAAGCGGGCGGGTGACCAGAGCCATGGTCAGCGCCATTGACATCACCCCGCTCAAACACGCCCAGCAGGAATTGCAGGAATTGAACCGCTCGCTCGAAGAGCGTGTCAGACAGCGCACCGCCGAAGTGGAGGATCTCTACGAAAATGCCCCCACCGGCTACCACTCGCTCGATGAAAACGGGCGCATCATCCAGATCAACCAGACCGAATTGGCCTGGCTTGGCTATTCGCGCGATGAATTGATCGGCCGCCCGATCATGGAGATTTTGACTCCAGACGCACTCGAAGCCTTTCGGAAAAACTTCCCTGTCTTCAAGAAAACCGGCATCCTGCGTGATTTGGAATTGGAATTTATCCGCAAGGATGGCTCTTTACTGCAGGGGCTGGTCAATGCCATTGCTGTATTCGATAAGGACGGCAAGTACGTCATGAGCCGCTCCACCATCTTTGATAATACGGCGCGCAAAAAGGCCGAAATGGCACTGCGCGACAGCGAAGAGCAGAACCGCTTGCTGTTCGAATACTCGCCGGAACCGGTTGTGTTGTTCGATGCCAATGGTCACATCGCGCGATTGAACCATGCCTTCGAACTGCTCACCGGTTTCGGCCACGCGCAGTTGTCTCGCCGCACCCTGCCCGAAATTGGATTGCTGACGACCGAGCAAACCCAGGAGATGACTGCCTCGGTATTGAATGCCTTCCAGACGGAACAGGATGTGGCCACCGTCGAACTCAAACTGGCCGCTGCGGCCGGCAATATCCGCGATGTGATAGCCAGTATTTCCTCTTTGCACATTCAGGCCAGCCAGCATTTCCTGACCACTTTCCGCGATGTCACTGCGCAAAAGCAGGCCGAAGAAACCATGCGCATCGCCAACGTGGAATTGACGCGTGCATTGCGCCTCAAGGATGAATTCCTTGCCAACATGAGCCATGAACTGCGCACCCCGCTCAACGCCATCCTCGGCATTTCAGAGAGC
>CAYNQA010000231.1:0-5492 GCA_964399225.1 uncultured Anaerolineaceae bacterium | reverse complement strand
CACATCCATCTCATCGGCGGCCAGCACATGCGCCACCCAATGGGCTGAATAAAAAAAAACTGGTTTCGCGAGAAACCAGTTTTTTGTTACTTGTCCTAACGTCCGCCCAGCTTTGGGCTGCTGCTGCGCATTCGCAGGGCAAACCAACCGACGCCCAGACCGCCAAACAGAAGTAACGCGCCAAGGATGCCGAGCAGGGGGGATGTGCCGCCCGTCTCTTCGGGCTCGGCCGCATTGGGCACTTGCTCCTCATTCGATTGCGCGCCAAAGTCCACGAAGGCACTGTCACCGGGCTTCACATCGAGGCGATAGTTGATCTGCGTGGTGGGATTGTAATTTTCGGGGATGGCCACCGTAATATTGAACGTCCCTTCGGGCACATCGCTGAAGCAGGTTCGCAGCGGGATCGTTGGGTCATCCGGGTCGAGGGCGTCGGTGGTCTCCTTCGCCTGGGAGTACGCGCCGTTGATATCCGTCACGCTCACCTGTCCGCCCGCGAGACCAAACTCGGTCTCCTGACGCAGGGCATCGCCGTTGACATCGTTGTAGAGCATGATGCAGATCTCGGTCGTGCCGGTGAAGGGAGTGGGCGTGGGCGGGATGGCGGTCGGCGTGGGGGAGGGACCGGGAGTGGGCGTGAATGCCGCGGGACCGCCAAGACCGAGCAGGAGTTCCATCCCTTCGCGCAGGTTCGAACAGTCTGTGTTCAACTGCGGGTTTTGAGCGTAAAGCACCTGCAAGGGCACGCCTGTCTTCAATGATATGGCGATACAGTTATCGCCCGCCTGGACGATGTAAATGATGCGTCCATCCGGCTGGGGGGTGGGGGTGGCGAACTGCACACCCTGCACAGGCGGTGATGCCTGCGCGGAAAATGTCCGTGCGAAAAGAGTCAGCAATGCAATGAGCAGGCCAAGAGGTAGAAAGATGCGTCGTTTCATCGGCGGGATTATACCAGCGAGGCGGATGTCCCGCTTCGACCGCCGCCTCGCCCATGTCATGTATAATCTTCGAACATGTCTTCCCGTTTTGCATTCCTCCGCCGCTACGATACCCTTGCGCCGTTGTTGCTTTTCGCGCTCTTCATCGTTGTTTCGGTGCCCGGCATCACGTGGGGCGCGCCCGCGCTCTGGAACCCGGACGAACTGGCCTGGCGTGTGGTCAGCGCCTTCCGCGGCGAGCTGATCTTCGACGTGACCGAACCGGATTTCAATTATCCGTCCCTGCCAAAGCACATCATGTACCTGATCGGCATGGTCACCTACGGCCTGGGGCAATCGGACTTTGCGTTCATCGTGGCGGTGCGCCTGTTCTCGGTGCTGCTCGGCGCTGCGGTGGCAGTACTGACCTATGTCATTGCGCGGCGCATCGGTGCCAGCCAGCGCGCGTCTACCCTGGCCGGCCTGATCTACATCCTGAGCGGGGTGGTCTCGGCCAATGCGCGTTTTGCCCATAACGACCTGTACCTGCAATTTTTCACAGTCCTTTGCCTGTTCTTTTCCCTCTCGTATTTTTACAGCAACTCACGCGCCTGGCTCTGGCTCGCATTCCTCTCGGTGGGCATGGCCACTTCCAGCAAGTATACGGGCGCCAGCATGGTGCTCCTGCCGCTTGGACTTCTTCTGACCCTGCACTGGAAGACTCTCCGGCAGGACTGGCTCCGCCTCATTCCAACGCTCGGGCTGGGTGCGGCATTGGTGATCCTCGGCTACGGGCTGGGGACTCCGCGCTTGCTGACCGCCCCCGTGGACTATCTCTCCAACGCCGTGCCGGCTGCCATCCGCTTTTCGCAATACGGATACTTCTCCGGCGCGCCGATCGGTCTCTACGGCCAATGGACCGTGCTTCAGGAGGGAGTGGGCTGGTTCGTGTACGCCCTCTTCCTGCTGGGATTCATCTGGTGCGCCGCGCGGATGACACTGCACTTCTCCGGCCGCACCCGCATGGATCAGCACATGGCCTCGGGAGTTTTGATCCTGCTCATGAACGTGGTGTTATTCGACCTGCCGTTCCTGATCTCGATCAACTACGTGCCGCGGCATTTCATTCCCTTCGTGCCGCTTCTGTCCATTCTTGGAGCGTGGTGTTTTGATGAGATTCTGCAATGGGCTCACGCACGCCCGTGGAAATTCCTCGCGCCCGCGCTGGTCTCTGTTTTTGTTGTGGGAGTGGTGTACTCAGCGCTGCGTCTCGCCAGCATTTCGCTTCTGTTTCTCAATGATGCGCGCATCCCCGCCAGTGCGTACATTGATGGGATCAAAGGCTTTGGCAGGAGCATCGAATATACGTTGTACCCGCCGATGATCACGAAAAAACGCTTTGACCGCGCCCACAACTATCCCATCTACTTCGTCAAGTACGCGGATGATGCCGTCCCCACGGGCGGACGTTTCGAGTACAACCTCGGCGAGCAGGGATTGCTCGAGCGCGGCACCGATTACTTTGTGATCGACTCGTACACGTACGACCGCTTCTACGTGGACTCGGTCTGCGCCACGAACCCGATCGAGTGTGATTTTTTCAAACGCCTGCTGGCCGGGGAAGTGGACAGTTACCGCCTCGTTCAGGAATTCCGTTACCGCCTGCCGTGGTATCTGCCAGAGGTTTCGATCGCGACAGTGAACCCGGATATTTTGATCTACGAACGATTGGATGAGTGAGGAAGAGCTTTCTAAAATATTATCCGCAGATTGCACAGATGACGCAGATTAAAAAATCTGTGAAATCTGCGTCATCTGCGGATGTTTGCTTTAAACGAACTTGATTCGCCGCGCCGCGTACCAGACCATGCGCAGCAGCAAGACGCCGTGCTTCCAGCGCGAGATGTTGGTGGAGCCGTAGGTGCGCTCGCGGTAGCGGATGGGGAGGTCAACGATCTTGAGGTTTAACTTCGCCGCGCCGAAGATCAGGTCAAAGTCGCCGAAGGGGTCGAAGTCGCCGAAGTAGGCGCGATTGGCGGCGATGCGCTCGTAATCCGTTTTCCACATCACTTTTGTTCCGCACAACGTATCCTTGACCGGCTGTCCCAGCAGGGACGTGAACGCCATGCTGAAGAATTTGTTGCCGAGGAAATTCAAGGCGCGCATGGCTTCCTGTTCCATCGGGTAGACCAGCCGCACGCCGTTGATGAACTCTCCGCGCCCGGAGCGTAATGCTTCATAGAAGCGCGGCAGATCCTCCGGCGGGACGGTCAGGTCGGCGTCGAGGATCATCACCACGTCCCCGCGGGCGGCCGCATACCCGGCGCGCATCGCGTCCCCTTTGCCGATGCCCGGCTGACGCAGGAGCAGGCTTGGGGTAGTCGGATGCGAAGCGATCTCGCGTTCGATGGCGGCGTAGGTGTCGTCTTTGGAGTGTCCCTCCACGAAGACGATCTCTGTCTCGCGTCCCATTTTGGGCGTGCGCTCGAAGATGGCTTTGATGTTGCCGGATTCATTCCGCGCCGGGACGATGACCGAAACGACCGGCTCCTCCGCTTCGACCGGCTGCGGACGCGCGATGACAAAGTTCGCCAGCGCCAGATCGCGGAAGAATGGCAGGCGCACGAGGATGCGGTCGCACAGGGGTTGGAGCAGGGGAATGGGGAGGGGGAACAGGATCTCGGTCCAGCCGCGGATCGGCTCGAAGCCCGCCAGGTTCAACATGCCGCGCACGTCGTCCGGCGTGAACCAGTTCTGGTTGAGCATCTTCGTGGCGAGACGGGTCTGCTGCGCAACGCTGAGCGTGACCTGCCACAGGCGGCTGTAAAAGTTGATGATCACGCGCGTGCGCGGTGTGCACAGCGGACGGAGCTGCTCGAGCACGCGTTGCACGTCCCAGGCGTCGTTGACGAAGTCGGAGAGGATGATGACATCGAAGGTCTCTTTGAGGAAGGAGAGGTCGTGCACATCGGCGTGGATGAATTCGATGCCAGGGTGATGCGACTTGGAGCGTTCCACCATCGCGGAGGAAAAGTCCACGCCCACGCCGCGCGAGGGCTGCAGGGCGGCCAGCAGGTCGCCGAGACCGGAGCCGATCTCGAGCACGCGCTGACCGGGCGTGACGAGGAAACGGTACACCTCGGCGAGACGTTTGTGATACGAGCCGCCCCAGCCGTTCCACGAATCGCGCTGGCGCGCGACCGTGTCCCAGTGGGCCATGCGGGTTTGTTGATAGGTTTGTCCAGCGGAGTCGAAAGTGGGGGAGTTCATGCGGGCGATTTTACAGCAAAAACCGGGTTTCTCGAAGAAACCCGGTTTACATGTTCAATCTGTCACTGGTCTGGTTTTCGATTCCACTATGGATTGCACCAGTTTCCATTCCTGCTCATCGCGGAAGAACGACCGTTGGAGTAAAAAGAATTTCCCTGCTGGTGTTAGTAAAACGATGAATTCGGGGGTCTGGTGGACGCGGGTGAAAGTATCCCAATTCACCCATTCGGTTTGCGGGGCTTGTAAAAGGCCAAGCGAAGATACTTTACCAGCGCGTGTGTGAGGGACACCGGGATCGTTCCACAATTTGTTGGCTTTACGGTAGGCGCTGATTGTGGGCTGCAACAGAATGTAGGCCAGCAGGAGAAATGTGAAGAGATGGCGCAACAGACGTGATGTCTCATAGGCGGAGTTCCCCTCTTTTTGAATTGCCGCCACGATTAGTACCAGATACAACAAGCTAAAAACCACAAACACCGCCGCACGGATCAGCATGGTTTTCTTCGATGGCTTGTAGATCCAACGGATCGCCTTGAAGTAAATGTCCTTCGTCAATTCGCCGCGAAATTCGATATCCATGGAAAGCACCTATACAAACAGATCTTTCAGCAATGTTTTTTTCGGGTTCTCGCGATCCACTACGATGGTTACCTCCTGGCCGGGCTGGTACCTCGTCGTAGCCTTGGTTTTCATCACGCTCGTGTGACCGGACATCCGCTTGCCCTCGTGTGTGAAAATGTATTTGATGATGCCGCGGTCACGGAAGAATCCCACCTCGCTGACGGTGGCTGTTAGTTCCAGCCCGCCGCCGATCAGCGAGGCGATCGAAGCATAGCGGAGCATCACGCCCAGCACTCCAATGAAGAAGCCAGCCAATACGAATAGGTCCATGTTCACGGCAGGCTTGGCACTCAGGAACGAGTTGTAGATGTAGAAACCAGCTGACAGTACACCAACCAAAGCAGAAAGCAGTGCCCAGTAATCCACCCATAGAATTTTGGCAAATGACGGACGGCTTGTGTTCATGGAGTCCTCCTGAATTTTTGATTGTATGGATTTTACTGGATTCTAGCGTGACCGGGCTGGGGGTGGGCTTTTGCATGTTATAATTCAGTGACTGAATTTTGAATTATGGAAACCACTGAAACTGCCCGCGAACTCACCCTGCTCGAAGAAATCGAGAGCGACCCCAACGTGAACCAATCCGCGCTGGCCACCCAGCTTGGCGTGGCGGTCGGGACGGTCAACTGGCACATCAAGCGCTTGATCGAGAAGGGTTACGTCAAAGTCATGCGCGCCGAG
>CAYNQA010000230.1:0-5514 GCA_964399225.1 uncultured Anaerolineaceae bacterium | reverse complement strand
GCCTCGATCTCTTCGATGGCACGGTCCTCGGCGTGGCCAGCCTGAGCAACATCAATCCCGCCTACCGCTACTGCAACCTCGGCTACTGGATCCGCACCGCCCGCCGCGGACAAGGTCTGGCCGGCCGCGCCGCCCGCCTGATCGCCCGTTATGGCATCGAACAGGTCAGCCTTCAACGCATTGAGATCGTCGTCAGCGTGGACAACCTCGCCAGCCAGCGCGTCGCCGAAAAATGCGGCGCCCATCGCGAGGGCATCCTGCGCAACCGCATCCCCGTCCACGGCGGCATGGCCGATGCCGTCATGTACTCCTTCATCCCCGCCGACTTTGGTTTACCCTCGCCGTCCGAGTAGCCTCACCGGATCTCGCGAAGCGTACACCTGCACCCAGCGCATCTCGTCACGATTCCTTCATGAGTGAGGTGCCAAGCCCCTCCCAGTTATAATAATAGTACTCGTCTTCATAAGCACGGAGTACAAAATAACTCCGCAGACGGCGCAGATATTTGCCATTGTTCTCTTGAAATTCTTTAATCTGCGTAATCGGTGAAACCTGCGGATGATTTTCGACAGAGTTTAATGCCCCTATGACCTCCAACATATCCATCCTCTTCCTCGGCAAAGCCGAAGACCCCTACTGCGCCCGCGCCCTGGCCTACTTGCAGGAGAACTCCAGCAACGTCACGTATTGTCTCGGCAAGTGGGGCGACCCGCTCCCCGAACACATCCGCCGCTGGGAAGGTGACTACGTCATCTCGTACCTCTCGCGCTGGGTCGTCCCCGCGGACCTGCTCTCTCGTGCGCGCAAGGCTGCCATCAACTTCCACCCCGCCTCGCCCGAGTATCCGGGCATTGGCTGCAACAACTTCGCCCTTTACGAGAATGCCTCCGAGTACGGCGTCACCTGCCACCACATGGCCCCCAAAGTGGACACCGGCTCGATCATCGCCGTCTCGCGCTTCCCCGTCTACGAAACCGACAATGTTGCGTCCCTGCTCGAGCGCACCTACCAGCACCAGATCGCGCTCTTCATGCAAGTCGCGGAGCTGATCCTGGCCGGCGACGAGCTGCCCGCCTCCCCCGAGGTCTGGACGCGCCCGCCCTTCACGCGCAAACAGTTCAACGAGCTCTTCCGCATCACGCCAGAGATGAGTCACGACGAAGTCTCGCGCCGCGTGCGCGCCATCAGCTACGGTCCATGGCAGCCGTATGTGGAGATTCAGGGGTATCGCTTCGAGTATCGCCCGCCAAAAAGTTAATTTTTTTTTCAACACGAAGGCACAAAGACTCAACGCTTTAAAATTTTTATGGGTATCTAACAGCGAAGTGATGATGTCATTGCGAGCGAGCGTCAGCGAGCGAAGCAATCCCATCGTCCGACGGGGGATTGCTTCGGCGGAAGATCGCCGCCTCGCAATGACAAGCAAGATTATCACTTCAAGTTTAGGCGCTCTAATTTTTTTGTGGCTTCGTGCCTTCGAGTCTTTGTGTTTCCATCTCCGAGTTTCTTCAGAAATCTGATAACCAGGGATATAATCCCCGCCATTCGCCAACACTCTTAGCCAAAGGAGAG
The DNA here is from genome assembly GCA_964399225.1 of uncultured Anaerolineaceae bacterium. Lineage (GTDB taxonomy): Bacteria > Chloroflexota > Anaerolineae > Anaerolineales > Villigracilaceae > Denitrolinea. The sequence continues at coordinate 3,942 of CAYNQA010000230.1, read as the reverse complement.
CAAACATGATCATCGGTATCTGGCGCGCCAAGCGCAACCCGGCCAAGTCGCTGGAGGATTACAAGAAGTTTCAGCACGATTACGTTGTGAAGGAAATGCGCACCGTGAAAGGGTGCCTCGGGTGTCTGAACTTCCACGACGACAACGAGTGGGGCACGATCCAACTCTGGGAAAGCCGCGAGGCCGATCTCGCCGAAGACACATCGCCCCAATCGGCACGCATCTTCGAGGCCCTCAAAGCCTCCGGCCTGATGCCGGCCGATGGAGAGGTAAGCTACGAGTGGTTCGAGGTTCACAACGGCTTCGCCGCCGATGAAGCCCTCAAGCGCTTTCTGAAGTAAATAAAAAGAGGCAGTCACTTTGAAAGTGACTGCCTTTTTGATTCTCAGCCCAGCACGAAATTATCGATCAGGCGGGTCTTACCGAGAAAAACGGCCATCGAGAGCAGGGTTTTCCCCGTCACCGTCTCCAGTTCTTCGAGCGTATCGTAATCGGCCACCGAGACGTATTGCATCTTCGCCAGCGGCTCGGCGCCGATCACCTCGGTCATGGTTCGCCGCAGCGCTTCTCCGCCCCGCTCGCCTCTCTCGTACGCCAGCCTGGCCGCACTTAGCGCACGGAAGAGGACAGTGGCGGCTTGCCTCTCCTCGGGCGAGAGGTAACTATTGCGGCTGGACATGGCCAGCCCATCCGCCTCGCGCACGGTGGGGCAAACCACGATCTCGATCGGGAAGTCCAGGTCGCGGGCCATCTTGCGGATGACGGCCGCCTGCTGGGCATCCTTCTGCCCGAAGTAGGCTTTCGTGGGCTGGACGGCGTTGAATAGCTTGCTGACCACGGTCGTCACGCCTCGGAAGTGACCCGGGCGGGATGCGCCCTCGAGGGGCTCCGTCAGCCCTTCGACCTCCACCCACGTCGCAAACCCGGGCGGGTACATCACATCGGGCGTCGGCGTCCAGACCAGGTCTACGCCGGCCGCTTCGAGCAGGCGCAGGTCACGCTCCAGGTCGCGGGGGTACTTGGAGAGGTCTTCGGCGGGGCCGAATTGGGTCGGGTTGACGAAGATGCTGACCACCACATGGTCACATTCCTCCTTTGCGCGGCGGGCAAGGGAGACGTGGCCCTCGTGGAGGTACCCCATCGTAGGGACGAATCCCACCGTCCCGTCGAGAAGGAGGCGGGCGGAACGAAGCTCCGGCAGGCTGGTTACGATCATCATCGGTCGGGTGTCCAAGGCTCTCTCCTTGTGAAATGTCAGACAAGCGGGCGAATTTTACGGTTGACTTTTAGAAAATGTGTGCTAGACTTTAGGCACATTCAGAGAAAAGGAGATAAAAATGGCTTACGCACACACCAATTCGAAAGGCACCACTTATTACCTGCACTCCAAGGGCAAGATGTTCTTCTTCTCCAAGGAAGTGAAGGAAGGCGCTCTCGATGCCGTTCCCGCTGGCTACGAAGTGGTCGAAATGAAGACCGGTATGCTGGCCCTCAAGAAGAAGGTTGCGGCTGGTTCCGAAGAGCAGAAAGCGAGCTAACGAAACAAAGTATACCCGGTCCAGACCCCCACCCCGTTCTTTTAGAGAAAAGGAGACCCAAAATGACACGTACACATGCCTCTAAAAGCCCCATCCACCCACGCTCTGCTGAGAACAAGGAGGAATAATCATGCCCGCGCTCAATCGTGTCCAGTTGATCGGCTACCTCGGAAAAGATCCCGAGAGCAAGTTCACTCCCACCGGCAAGAAGGTCTGCCACTTTAGCATTGGCGTGACCCAACGCTGGAAGGCCGGTAGTGAAACGAAAGAACACACCGACTGGTTCAACATCGAAGCCTGGGGCCGACTCGGAGAAGTGGCCCAGCAATACCTGAAGAAGGGAAGCCTGGTCTACGTGGAAGGCCGCCTGAAAACCGACCGCTACGAAGACAAGGGCGAGACCAAGTACTACACCAAAGTGGTGCCCCTCACCCTTCAGTTCCTGGACCGGAAGCCCGCCGACGAGCCTGTCATGTCGGTGGACGAAGACGCCGGAGATTACGAGGCGTAAAACAAACAAGGCGGACCAATTGGTCCGCCTTGAGTTTTTAATTAATCCGATTCTTGCTGGTAGTGAAGTAAACGGTTTGCAACGACTTCTGTTGCTTTAAAGGCCAGTTCATTGAACTCGGGCGTGTTTTCCCCATCCATCAAAAGCCGCACGAATATTTTTCCATGTGCCAAATATATCCAGCAATCTCTGGCGATTTCATGCTTTGTGCATATCACCCTGGAATGATCGAGTTGCGAAAGATTGTCCGGCAATGCTATAACGAGCAGGTCATCATCTACACCCTCCACTTTGCCAGCCAGTTCTTCAAACTTTTCCTGGGTGATCCCATCCTCGTAAATAACCACCCGCTCATCAACATGGAATGGCGCAGCATCCTGAATGGCAGCCGCAAAACTATACCAACGCCCATCCACGATCTTTCCCTCCTGTTCGACTGGCTTTAGGGTTTCATAGCCCGGTGAGTTTACGCACCCCAAATCTCCCACATTCAGGAGCACCTTTTCTATTCCCGACCGCTGGGAAACATCGTAACGGTAGACAATATCCTGAAAACTTGGGAATGGGCATTTGCCGTAATAGACGGGAACATAAAACATCAGGGTATTGAAAAGTATACCCACAGAAACAACAATAACAAATACTTTTAGTGCCATAGTCCATTTCACCGGCACTGCGGTTTGATCGGTTTTCTTAAATCCTTCGATATCGCGAGACACCTGGGACGCCATGACAGCCAGAAAACCGACACCAACGAGGAGCTGAAATGCAATGACCAGATAGGCGTAATCAAAATAGGTGTGCGAATGAAGCCTTTGCGGCGGATCCATCCAATCGAGCAGGATATTGATCAAAAGTGCCGCGATGATGAAATGAATAGCCTTGCGTTTATTCCCCATTCTCCACCAATTTAGCGCGGCAAAAGGAACACCAAAGAAAAATACTACCCAAGGCGACCAGAAGGAAGTATCACCTTTTTGTTCGGGAACAGTTGTCTCTGTCATGGATTACCTACCTGATTATTCAATTTAACAGGGTTTTCTGATTTGAGTCAAGAAAAAAGCCGCCAGATTTTGGCGGCTAGAGAAACAAGAATTCGGCGGGATGCCATCCCGCCCCACGAAAATCATTTTCTATTTCAATATTCCTCTCAGCGTGGACTGATACCCGGGGAAAATATCCGCCAGCGCGGGGTTGTTCAGGCGCTTGACCAAAACCTCCGAGAGCACATCGCGATAATCGGTGGTGACGGCGAGGTCACCGGGGCCGATGAGTTGGCCATCGCCGAGACCCGGCCACGCGCCGTGGACCTTGCCTCCGTCCACATTCGCGCCCATGACCATCATCATGCTCCCGTGGCCGTGGTCGGTGCCGAAACTGCCGTTCTCAGCCGCGCGCCGCCCAAACTCGGACATGGTCACGACGGTGATGTTGTTCATGCGGTCGCGCAGGTCCGCGTGGAAAGCGGCGAGACCTTCAGAGAGTTGCTGGATCAATCGCGCCTGCTGTCCCTCCGCCCCACCCTGCGCGAAGTGCGTGTCCCAGCCGCCGAGGTCAATGGCCGCGACTTCGAGGCCCACGTCCGCTTTGATGAGCATCGAGACTTGTTGGAGAGCGAGGCCGAAGTCGGTGGTTGGGAAATTGGTAAATTGGGAATTGGTAGATTGGGAATTGGTGGTCGGGTCGAGTTGTTGGAGGATGTCGAGGATGGCGAGGGTTTCCTGGCCGAGGACCGAGAACGAGTCCGTGCCGGAGTAGATCGTGTCGAGGGCGGTGCGCATTTGGGCGACGGCGCGCTCGTCGCCTTTGAGGTGAAAGTCCGCGATGGAACGCAAGGCCGAGACCGGCACACTGCCAGACAAACTGCGTTGCGGCATTTCGCCAAGTCCGACC
>CAYNQA010000229.1:0-5516 GCA_964399225.1 uncultured Anaerolineaceae bacterium | reverse complement strand
GCAGAGATCTCCTTCGCGGATTTGCCCCGCTTCAATTCCTCTTTGATGGCTTCGAGCAGGCGTTCCTCTGTCCACTGCTCACTGATCGCTGATAACTGCCCTCCCACCACCAACGTAAACTCCCCGCGCGCCTCCCGCGACTTGAAATACTCCACCGCGCCGCTGAGAGTCCCGCGCCAGAATTCCTCGTACAGCTTGGTCATCTCGCGTGCCACGCAGACGGGACGGTCACCGAGGGCGGTGAGCAGGTCTTCGAGCGAGTCCACGATGCGGTGAGGCGATTCGAGGAAGATGAGCGTGTAGGACAGATTGGCAACCTGCCCCACGAATTTCTTTCGTTCGCTGGATTTGTGCGGGAGATAGCCGAGGTAGAGAAACGAGTCTGTGGGCAAGCCGGAGGCGGTCAGGGCTGCGATCGGCGCGGAGGGACCGGGAACCGGCCGGACGTCAAAGCCGGATGCGAGCGCGGCGCGGACCAACTCATAGCCCGGGTCGTTGATGCCCGGCGTCCCCGCGTCGGAGACGAGCGCCACGTCACCGCTGGAGAGGGCGGCGAGGATGTCGTCGAGTTTGCTGAGTTTATTGTGTTCGTAGTAGCTTGTGGTGCGGGTGTGGATGTCGAAATGCGTCAGCAGTTTTTGGGTGTGACGCGTGTCCTCGGCGGCGATCAGTTGCGCTTCGCGCAGAATGCGCAGCGCGCGAGGAGAGAGGTCTTCGAGATTTCCGATGGGGGTGGCGACGAGATAGAGTGTGCCCATGCGTCGATTGTACCCGTTAAAAAAGTAGAGCGAGATGGCTCTCGCTCTACAACATCATTACGGAAGGGGCCGGAGCGATGGCTGCGGCGCGGACCGCGGATCGCTCAGCACACCGATCGGCAGAGGCACCGGGTCGCCGACCTCGCCCTTGAGCAGGCTGGCGAATTCCACGTAATACATGTGGATGGAATTTTGTCCATCTTCCTGGAAGAAGAACAGCAGGTATTTTCCATCCGGGCTGAAGCGCGCGTCCCGGTAACAGCATGTGCCGGTGGAAGGGATGAGCTGTGCGCCCATCTGCGTATCGGTGTCGAAGTAATACAGGTTGCCGAAGCCGTCGCTGCGCTCAAAATCGTTGAAGACGAAGAGGTGGTCGCCGTCCCAGTCGAAAGAGGGCAGTTCAGTGGTGTTCGAGAAGCCGCTGATCTTGAAGGCCGGGCCGGGCAGGGACGCCATGGATGTGATCGCCCCGCTTGCGCAGTTGGATACATCCGCAATGCGGATCTGGTCCACCGGGCGATTGCTCACATCAATGTACGTAAAGGCCACCTGCTTGCTGTCTCGCGACCAGCGGACATCTTTCACAGATTCGCGGTTGTAAACACACGCGCCCTCCAGTTTGGTCAGGGCAATGCGATTAGGGGCCTTGCTCAGTGTGTCCACATTGAATGGGACGATCACCAGTTGGTTATCAATGCTAATCGCAACATGCTCACCATCTGGCGAGACGCGGAATGCGCTCAATTCCTGGGCGTTGAAGCAGTTGATCTGTTTCGCCGCGCGTGTATTCACATCGAGCATGAACGCGCACGTGTTGCGTAAATAGATCAATCCGCTTCCATCGGGAAGCCATTGCAGGTTCGATTTCGTAGTGCTGTCACCGGTCAGGGGCGAGGCATCACTGCCATCGGCGTTCATCCACCAGATGTCGTTGTTGGAGATGAGCGCGATCTTGTCGGTCAAGCCGGGCGGCAGCGGGATTTCGGTGGGAGCGAGGGTGGGAGTCAGAGCCTCGATGGTGGCGATTGGCGAAGGAGGAACTGGTGTATCGGTGGACGGAACCGCAGTCGCAGCGGCGGTGGTGGGCGTCGGTTCTTCCTTGGACCCCAGACCGGATCGGCCCAAAAGGAGGTTTACGCCCACAGCCAAAAAGATCAAGGCCAACACACCCACGCCGATCCAGATCTTTTTACGGTTCGTTGTAGTTGCTGTGCCGGTGGTGGCAGGAATCCTGGTCCCGCCAACCATTGTGCGCGGCCGGGTCAACTGCGGATCGGTCACATTGCCTTCCGTGCCGAAGGCCGCCTTGTTGAGCGACTTGGCCAACTCAATCGTGGTTGGGTAGCGCTCATCGGGATTCTTGTTCATCGCCTTCTTGATGACTTCATCCACTTCGGCAGGCAGGTCGGGGTAATTGCGTAAGATCTCCGGAACCGGGTCGGTGATGTGCTTGATCACCACACCCATCGGAGTGTCGGCTTTATACGGGTGTTCGCCGGTCAACATTTCATAGATGATGGCACCCAGCGCGTAAATGTCACTGCGGCCATCCACCTTGCCGCTTTGGGCTTGTTCGGGGCTCATATAGGCCGGGGTGCCGATCACCCCGCTTCCCGTCACATTTTGAGCCGAGTCGGCGAGTTTAGCCACGCCAAAGTCGGAAATGAACGGGTCGCCGGTGTCATCGAAGAGAACGTTGCCGGGCTTCAAGTCGCGGTGGACGATGCCCTTCTTGTGCGCATACGCCAACCCTTTGGCAATCCGCTCCACGATGCGGGCGGTATCTTGCACTGAAAAGGAACCCTGCTTGATCTGGTCGGCGAGCGAGCCGCCGGTCATGTTGCGCATCACAAAGTAAGGCTGACCGTCATCTTCACCCACATCGTAAACTGGAACAATGGCCGGGTGTTCCATTTGGGCGATGGTCTTGATCTCGCGCTCGAACCGCACGCGGAACTGCGGGTCATGCAGGAACTCGCGCGGCAATACTTTGATCGCCACTTCGCGGTCAAAGCTCGGGTCGTGGGCCTTATAGACGGTGGCCATGCCGCCGCGTCCCAGTTCAGATTTGATTTCGTATCGGCCGATGTGTGTGGGAGTTGCCATGCGCGCAAGTATACTCATTCGGGGGAACGGACGCAAGGAAATAGATCAAACTCCCCGGAATTAGATGAAGGACAAGCCTCCCAATGCTATAATCGCCCCGCCCAAGGAGACCCATGCCCACCATCGAACAAGCCCGCGCCTGGTACACCGAATCGGACGCCGTCCACGACTTTGAACATGTTCTGCGTGTCTACCGTATGGCGGAACGTCTGGCTGCAGCCGAAGGCGCAGACCTGGAGATTATCCGTGCCGCTGCCCTGCTTCATGATGCCGAGGGCGCCGCGCCCGGGGGCGAATCGCGAGCCGATCACCACCACGCCTCGGCGGAATTCGCGGCCCAGGTGCTTGCTTCCGAAGGCTGGTCCCTGGAGCGCATTGCAGCTGTCCAGCATTGTATTCGTGCGCATCGTTATCGCGGCACTGAAGCGCCCCAAACCCTCGAAGCGCAGATAATTTTCGATGCCGACAAACTCGACGTGCTGGGGGCGATCGGCGCCGCGCGCGTGATCGGGTACGCTTCCCTGGCCGGTACACCCTGGTACCAGCAGCCGTCACAGCAGTTTTTAGACTCCGGCAAGGAAGTGGAAGGAGAAGCGCACAGCGCCTATCACGAACATCTCTTCAAGCTGCGCAAAGTCCGCGACCGCATGCATACCGCCACGGCGCGCTCCATTGCCGAGGAACGGCTTCAATATCTCGACGAGTTTTTTGAGCGCTTGATCGAAGAATGGAATGGAAGAAAATAACACGTAAAGCGGGTAAGGCCAGAAACCTTCCCCAGTTAATTCAAGGAGTTACCATGCAAATCGACATTATCGGCGTCCCCGTTGACCTTGGCGCAGACCGCCGCGGCGTGGATATGGGCCCCAGCGCCATTCGCTACGCACACCTGCAAAAACGTCTCGAGGATCTCGGCTACACCGTGGAAGATAAAGGCAATGTGGAAGTACCCATTGCAGAGATGTGCAATATCAATGAACCCAAGCTGAAATACATTGACTGCATCGTGCCTATGGGGCGGCGTGTAGCCGGTGCCGTCGCCACCAGCATGCAGGCTGGGCACTTTCCGCTTGTCCTCGGTGGAGATCACAGCCTCGCTTATGCATCCATCCGCGGAGCGGCTAAATTCAAAAAACTCGGCATCATCTGGGTGGATGCGCATGCTGATTTCAATACGCCCGAAACCACCCCATCCGGGAACATTCACGGGATGCCCCTGGCCGCCCTTGCCGGCATGGGTGACCCCCGCCTCGTTCAACTCTGGGACGAAGCGGTTCCGGTTGTGGACCCGAAGCGAATCGCCGTTATCGGGGCGCGTGACCTCGACCCCGGCGAAAAAACCAACCTGCTCGAAGCTGGCGTCATGGTGCAAAGCACCGAGCAGATCGACCGTCATGGCATGTATCAGACGGTGATGAAAGCCATCGACCGCGTCAGCCGCGATGTGGATGGCATCTATCTCTCCTTCGATATGGACTCGCTCGACCCGCGCCACGCACCGGGCGTGGGAACCCCGGTCCCTGGCGGCCTCACCCAGCGTGAAGGCCATCTCGTCTGTGAGTTGGTGGCCGAAACCGGCAAGCTGATCGGCATGGACCTGGTTGAGGTCAACCCGATCCTCGACGTGCAAAACCAGACAGCCCTGCTCGCCGTGGAATATGCCCTATCCGCGCTCGGCCGCCGTGTTTGGGCGGGTGATGGGTCGTAAGAAAAAATATGAAATTTCCAACCCTCTCTGAACTTGAAACCCTCGCCCGTGCGGCCGGACAGATCCTGCGCGACGGCTACGAAAAAGATCACGATATCCATTACAAAGGCGTGATCGATCTTGTCACTGAGATCGACCACAAATCTGAAGCCTACCTTCTCGGCGAGATTCAGACCCGCTGGCCAGAGAGCCTAATCTTCGCCGAGGAAAGCGGCGAGAGCGGTCAAGGTGAATTGGTATGGTACATCGACCCTCTCGACGGCACAGTCAACTATGCCCACGGTGTCCCGGTCTTTTGTGTTTCCATTGCATGTGCCTGGAATGGGCAGGTGCAACTCGGCATAGTGTATGACCCCATGCGCGACGAGATGTTCGCAGCCGAGCGCGGAAAGGGGGCAACCATGAACGGCCGGCCCATCCGTGTTACCAATATTACAGAATTGGGTAGAGCGCTCCTCGTTACCGGCTTCCCCTACGATACCTGGACCGCCCTCGACAACAACATTCGCCACTTCAGCAAGTTCGCCCGTCGAACACAAGGTGTGCGACGTCTCGGTTCAGCCGCGTTGGATGCCTGCTACGTGGCCGCCGGCCGATTGGATGGATTCTGGGAAATGTCGCTTCGCGCCTGGGATATTGCAGCGGGTGCGCTCATCGCCGAGGAAGCCGGCGCACGAGTCACTACCGCGGATGGGGGACCCGATTACATGGTGCCGCCTCACTCCGTCCTTGCCTGCCCTCCCGGCATCTACGACCAGATGCTTGCCGTACTGCAGTTGGAAGAGTAGAAAATAAGATAATGCCACAAGCGGAGGATTTGGAGTGAGCGCGGAGAGATTCGAATGTCATCCCCTTGCGGGACTCACAACCAAGCAAAAATCCTCCGAATGGAGGATTTGGAGTGAGCGCGGAGAGATTCGAATGTCATCCCCTTGCGGGACTCA
>CAYNQA010000228.1:0-5561 GCA_964399225.1 uncultured Anaerolineaceae bacterium | reverse complement strand
ATCGCTCCGAGAAATTTGATGATCGATTTCTCTCAAAAAGACTCCATCTTCATTCAAAGCATCAAACCTCTCATTCTCGGGTATGTTTTTGGCATGGCGTATATCAGCTTTGTGCAATTATTCATTTTTGTGCAATTATTCATTGCGGTCATTACGCTTGGGATCGTTCCCTAAAAGAAGATCATGGGGGGATTCTTCAAAAAGCCAAAACAAACTCATCTGGAAAATCCTTTTTATCTGTGTTCATCTGTGGTTAAATAGAACCATGATCTCCTCCCTCCTCGGTGAACTCCAGCATAAAGAAGACAACTCCCTCGTGATCGCGGTTGGCGGCGTGGGGCTGCGCGTGGCCGTGCCGAAGGGACTGGCCGAACGCCTGAACGTTGGCGACAAGGTCTTCCTGCACACCCACCTCATCGTCCGCGAGAACGAGCTTTCGCTCTACGGCTTTGAATCCGCCGAAGACCGCAAGCTCTTCACCACCCTGCTCGGCGTGGACGGCGTCGGCCCCAAAGTCGCGCTCTCCGTCCTCTCCACGTTGACGCTCGACGCCATCCAGCGCGCCATCTTCAGCGACGAACCGGACCTGCTCAGCCGCGTGCCCGGCGTGGGCAAGAAGACCGCACAAAAAATGGCGCTCTATTTGAAAGACCGCCTGAAACCCGCCGACGCGCTCTCGCGAGTCGCATCCATGAGCGACATGGACGCCGAAGTCCTCGCCGCGCTGACCTCGCTTGGCTATTCCGTGATCGAGGCGCAATCCGCCATCCAGTCCATCCCCAAGGATGCGACATCGGATGTGGAGGAACGCCTGCGCATCGCACTCCAATACTTTGGGTAGGAACTTATTTATGGAACAGACCCCTCACATTCCCTCTCCCCGCTGGGGCGCGACCACCAAGATGGTGGTTGCGTTCACATTTATTGCCATTGTTGCAGCGGCCACGATCCAATTCCACACCATCATCGGTCCGCTGTTGATGGCCTTCATCTTCTCCTATCTGCTCCACCCTGTGGCGGGCTTTTTCTCGCGCACGCTTCATATCTCGTGGCGCGCCTCGGTGGCCATCGTTTTTCTCGTCATCGTTGTGTTCCTGCTCGGCCTGCTCACTGCTGGCGGCGTGGGGTTGGTGAACCAGATCCAGGGTCTGGTCACGTTCGTGCAAGCCAACCTTGATAACCTGCCGACCATCATCGAAGATGCCGCCATGTGGGCCTCGCGTTTCGGCGCGGACCTGAGCAACATCGACCTGAGCGCCATCACCGACCAGTTGCTGGCCCTCGGGCAGAATTTCCTCAGCCAGATCGGGTCCCTGCTCAGTTCGGTGGCCAGCGGGGCGGCCAGCTTCCTCGGCTGGACGTTGTTCGTCCTGTTGATCTCGTTCTTCGTGCTCGCCGAAAGCGGCGGTCTGCGCGAGGATATGATCAAGATCGACCTGCCCGGTTACGCCGATGACCTGCGCCGCCTCGGCGAGGAGTTGGCCCGCATCTGGAACGCCTTCCTGCGCGGACAGATCATCATCTTCGTGGCGACGGTGGCGATCTACTTCGTGGTGTTGAGCGCCCTCGGCGTCCGCTACGCGATCGGACTGGCGATCGGGGCCGGGCTTGCGCGCTTTGTGCCTTACGTCGGTCCGGCCATCAACTGGGCGGCTCTCGCCCTGGTGACGTTCTTCCAAACCGACCGGCCGTTCTTCGATGCACAACCGCTGTATTACACACTCGTCATCTTCATCATCGCGCTGGTCATTGACCAGATCTTCGATAACATCGTCTCACCGCGCGTGATGGCCGATGCGCTCAAGGTCCACCCGGCGGCGGTGTTGGTGGCGGCCATCATCTCGGCCAGCCTGCTGGGCGTGCTGGGCGTGGTCATTGCCGCGCCGATGCTGGCGACGTTGCAGCTTTTTGGCCAGTACACCTTCCGCAAGATGTTCGATCTCAATCCGTGGCCGGAACCGCCCGCGATGGCAGAACCCGCTTCCCCGTCAGTATGGACGCGGATCCGCGCGTGGTGGATGTCGCTGCGAAGTAAAAAGTCAAACCGAAAATAAATTTCCCAAAGGAGAAAATCTCATGTCCAACAATCAGAATGTACCGCTCACCAAGACCATCGCCAGCACGGAAAATTTCGAAGCCTGGCGCGCGGACGAGCCCGATGAGGAGACCACCTACTACCTGCAACTCGGCCGCGCTACGATCAATTTCTTTCAGGAGGAGTGGCAGGATTTCCTCGGTGTGATCCGCGACCTCGACTCGGTGGAGCCGAACGAAGACGGTCTGTACATGCTCGAGTTCGATAACGTGGATGTCTGGATGGACGAGGAAGACTGGACCGAGTTCAAGGATCTGGCGAAGGGGCTCGGAAAGTAGCAGATTGATTTCACCACAGAGAGCACAGGGCGCACGGAGATTTCCATTCTTTTCTCTGTGTTCTCTGTGAGCTCAGTGGTGAAAAAATTTTAATTCAGAGAGACGGTTCATAGAAAGAGTACCAAATGAAACACAACGCCATCACAGATGTGCCCGGCATCGAGGTGGGACAGGCACAGAACGAAGGGGCGCTGACCGGTTGCACGGTGATCTTGTGCCGCAAGGGCGCAGTGGGCGGCGTGGATGTGCGCGGCGGCGCGCCCGGCACGCGCGAGACCGACCTGCTCAGCCCGCTCAACCTGGTGCAGAAAGTGCATGCCGTGGTGCTGGCGGGCGGATCGGCCTTTGGACTAGATGCCTCCAGCGGTGTGATGCGTTATCTCGAAGAACAGAAGATCGGATTCAACGCCGGCGTGGCGAGGGTGCCCATCGTCCCGTCGGCGATTTTGTTTGACCTGGGCGTGGGCCGCTCGGACGTGCGCCCGGATGCAGAGATGGGTTACCGCGCGGCCGTGTCAGCCTCGGCCAATCCCCCGCTGGAGGGCAACGTCGGCGCCGGGACCGGTGCATGCGTTGGCAAGATCCGCGGGCTGGGCAATGCCATGAAGGCCGGCATCGGCACAGCCAGCATCGACATTGGCGGAGGCGTGATCGTCGGTGCGATGGTGGCGGTGAATGCCTTCGGCGATGTGGTGGACCCCGACAACGGAGAGATCATCGCGGGTGCGCGCAAGTCAAAGAAAGCCCTGCCCGGTGACCCGAATTATTTTGCCGACACGATGAAAACGATGAAGTCGCTGTATGGACGTACGGTCATGCGCTTTGTCGGTCAGGCGAACACGGTCATTGGCGTGGTGGCAACGAACGCAAAGCTCGACAAGGCACAGGCCAACAAAGTGGCGCAGATGGCGCATAACGGGCTCGCGCGCACGATCCGCCCGGCGCACAGCATGATGGACGGTGACACGCTCTTCGCACTCGCCACCGGCAAACGCACCGCAGACGTCTCAACGGTGGGTGCATACGCGGCGGAAGCCGTTGCGCAAGCGATCATCCGCGCGGCGCGGATGGCCGTCTCGGCGGGAGGGCTGCCCGGGCTGGGGGATTTGACAAACTAACACAAAGTCACGAAGGCGCAAAGCCACAAAGTTTCCATCTTTGCCTTTGTGATAGGACACAATGATTTTTCAAAGACTTTTTTAAAACACAAAGAGCCCGCCTCTTCACGAGACGGGCTCTTTACTACTCTCTATTCTCTACTCTCTGCTTACTTCCTCTTCTTCAACTCATCGCGGAAGAAAAAGCTCATCACCATGCCGACGATGCTCACAACCAGGCCGCCCCAGAAGGCAGGCCAGAACCCGTCCACGGTGAAACCGAAGCCGATGGCAGTGCCGATCCAGCCGGTCAACCAGAACAGGAAGGCGTTGATGACGAGGGTGAAGAGTCCCAGCGTGAGCAGGATCGGCAGACAGCCGACCAGTTTCGCCAGCGGGCGCACGAAGACATTGACGAACGAGAGGGTCAAGCCGAGCGCAAGCACAGCCACCCAATCACCGGCCCAATGAATGCCCGGCACAAAACTCACCGCAACCCACACCGCAAGACTGTTGATCAACCAACGCAAAATGAATTTTGTCATAGGTTACTCCTTTTCACTGCGAATCTACGCAAGCCCGGCTATTTCGTTGCACCCGGCGCGCTCATCCAAACCAGGGTCCGTTCGGGACGGAAGCCGGCGGCACGGATGGATTCGTCCACCGGCCCGGCCGGATGCTCGAGCACGAATTTCCGCGCACCCAACTCGCGTCGCGCCTGGACGAGCAGGCGGGTGACCGCTTCGGGATCCGAGTCCACCCCGAGGGCGAGCCAGAGCGGCTCCCGGCGCGACCCGCCCGGGGTCCACGCGAGAACCGCCTGCAATTTTCCATCACGCAGGGCGGACCATTGGCGCAGTTCCATGTCAATGAACAGACGATATATCCAGTTCCACCAACCCGGTGCGAGCATATCGAAATTCCAACCGCGATACCAACGCAAGTCGGCGGGATGGAGCTGGTCGAGCCAGGCGCGCTGGGCCGGCCAGAATTGCGCACGGCGATTGACGACCTCCAGGCGGCCGGGCGTTTCCGGGAAAAGCGTATTGGCATTCGAAAGCCAGGTCGTGCGCCGCGCCCGTTCGATAAATCCGAGGTCTGTGTAGAGGTCGAGCGCGTCGGGGTTGTCCGCACGAACATGGAGCCAGAGTTCGTCGGCTTTGCGTTCGCGGGCGTGAGCCATGGCGCGTTCGGTCAGGGCGCGCGCGATGCCGCGATGACGGAAATCGGGATGCACCGCCACGTTGGCGACCATGTAAAGTTTTCTTTTGCGATGGTGGAAGACGATCAAGCTGACATTGCCAACGATCTTCTCCCCCTCCACCCAGACGTAGCCGGTGAGCGGCATGGAGGCGCTCTCGAGTGCCGTGGAAGCCCAGCGCAGCCAGGATTCATCGTTGCCTGCCCGGCGCATCTGGCGCACGTATTGCTCGCCGTCTTCATCAAAAGTGTGTGAGAAGCAAAGTTCGATCAGGTCGGCCACCTGAGGCAGGTCGCGGAGGATATTGAGGGGCCGTACGTGCGGGTGCGCCTCGGCCCGTGCTGGGATGGGGATGGAGGTCATTGTGGGGAATTATAGCGCGAAGTCTGTCGTATTCTCTAACGTTCCTCTTACGCCCTATGGACAGAGTGCCAATGGGCGTTTTGTTATAATGCCGCCATGTACAGACTATGGACAATAAACGATGGACCTCAAATGGTCCGCGGTCTATCGTCTATGGTCCACGGAGGAACCCATTATGATGCGATTTGACCGATTTACCGAACGGGCGCAGGAAGCCGCCCAGCGTGCGGCTGAGATCATCCAGCGCTACGGTCACAACCAAATAGATACCGAACACATCCTGCTGGCGCTGATCGAACAACCCGGCGGAGCCATCCCCCAGATTCTGGAGAAATTAAGCGTTAACCCGCAGGCGCTGGTCGAGCGCCTGGACGCCACCCTGCGCGCCAGCCCCAAGGCCAATATCTTCGGCGGCGGCGCGGGACAGATCTTCATCACCCCGCGCGTCAAGCGCATTATCGACCTTGCCAATGAGGAAGCCAACCGCCTGAAAGACGAGTACATCTCCACCGAGCACATCTTCCTCG
>CAYNQA010000227.1:0-5566 GCA_964399225.1 uncultured Anaerolineaceae bacterium | reverse complement strand
ATCGAGCCGTGCAAATGCACCATAGGAAAGCACACTGGTGATCGTGGCAGGCAAGACAGAGCCGACAGGGAATGCGACACCGGCATTTTCCCACGGGTTGGTCGAAAGGCGTTTCAAGCTGAGCGCTACACGGCAGCGCTCAGCGGCAATATCAAGGACCAATGCTTCTACTTGCGAACCTAATTTGACTATGTGGCTGGGGTGGATCACACGACCCCACGAAAGTTCAGAGATATGGATCAAACCTTCCACCCCACCCAGGTCTACGAACGCGCCGAAGTCGGTCACGTTGGTAACGGTACCGGTCACATGTTGTCCGGCTTGCAGCGCATTAAAGATCTTTGAACGTCGGCCGGGCTCCGATTGCGCAGCGCGCTCCGAAAAGACCACGCGTCCATCCTCGGGCACACACTCGATCACCTTTAGATGGAGCTCCTGGCCGACATACGTTTGCAGAAGCTGGTCACGTTCGACAGGATCGGCACCCACCAGGCCGATCAAGTGTGAGAATGGCACAAAGCCGTGCAAGTCCCCGCCTTGCACAAGCAAGCCGCCACGATTGAAGCCGGCAACGTTAAGCTGCACGATCTCATCCGAACGGTAAAGCTCCTTGATGCGTTTCCAGTCCACGGGCGGAAGCGGCATCTCTTCAAGCTTTTTCTCCGTCTCAGCGGATTTTTCGGCCGGCTTTGGTTTGCGCGGGGGTACCGCCACGCGTACGCGGTCCTCCTCCGCAAGCAAAGAATCCCACCAACCTTCCTCCAGAACAGGAGGTTCCCCGGTTTCGTACTTTTGAGCAGACATAGTCACTCTCCTTGCCTCAAGATTTGAACACTCGATTCCATATCCAGAATGGCGCGGGCGACTGCCTCCACCGCCACTCGTTGTTTTCGATACAAGTCCGCCTCTGACATCGCCAAACGGGATGCCACCTCGCGAACCTTTCTGCCCTCGATAAATTTCATCTCCAGAATGTTATAGAGGATCCATTCACTGGTGAAGCGTCGCTCGCCCTCCGGCTTCACCTGATCCACTGCCTTACGCAGCAATGCACGCAACGCATTCGATGCATTACCTTCGTACTCATCCACCATTTCTTGCACCACTTGCAACTTGATCAACGGGCTTTGGGTGAGTTTGGGGCCTCCCCAGTAATGTGTCAGCGCATCCTTTACCCAGTTGGCCAGGTCCGATTCAGGCGGGAGTTCCTGGGAGAGAAGGTTCACCGTACTGTCGTACCGCCCAAAGGCACGCAAGCGTTGGAGCATCTCCACCTTGGGCTGCAAGTCTTCGAGGGAACGGAATACACGTTGCTGCAATTGGCGGTCTTCAAGAGCCAGCGCTGCGCGTTCTGCCAGCAGCCAAAGGGCATCACGCTGGTCTGCATCCATCGGCTGATCGGATTTACGCGCCACCCCCATCAATCCAAGAAGCGATGGGTGCTCGTCGCGGTCCATATCAAGGCGGCGGCGTTGGTGCAAGGGCAGGATCCAATAATCACCCCAGATAAACTCGGTGCGATCGGCTTGATGTTTTTGCTTGCCGGATTCTGCGGCATGCAATGCTTCAGGGAGTGCATCCTGGTCGAGGGTGGTACGAGTACCTGCCATCACGATCAACGAGAGGTTGTCCTCATCGAGCGCAGCCACAAACGCGGATGGGGATTGCAGATGATCGCGCGCAGCGGCAAGCACGCTCTCCAAAAATTGCTGCAAGTCGCCGCGGGTGAGCAGGCGTTCCTCGATGTTTTGGAGAAGCATCAGATCGGCGCGGTCGCGGCCGAAAAACAGCCAGCGCTCCCACAACGGGGCGAGCAGGGTGATCAAGTGCTCAAGCAAAAGCACCATCACCACCACTGAAAGCGGTACAAAAAGGTTATAGGGTTCGCCAAATGCCTCGCCAGCACGCCGGATCACGGTCATCAGGCCGAGCGTAGCCGAGGCAACCACTGGTCCGCGCATGATCCATTTGAAGAGGCGGCTCTTCACCACGCGGTCCGGCCATGAAACGCCAAAGAACGCAACTGCATACGCCATAACGATCACCAACCCACCAACCAGCAGGTTGATCAGCATCGCGGCTGTCCAGAAGAGGAATGGATATTGGGCAGCAATGTTCGAGCCGTAGAGCATGTAGGGATATGAGCCAAGCGCTGGGGCTGTTGCACCGGCCATCAAATAGAGCATGCGCCGCCGGCCGGAGCGGGTGAGCATGCGGCTGTACGCCCGCGTAAAATTCACCCAGGCCCATATCATGGCAACCACATAATAGACTGTGAAGAGGTCGGTGAAAACCGTCCTCTGCAAGTACGGGGCAGGTTTTCCATCCAGCACCAAATCGCCAAGCAGGTGGCGGGTCATCAATAGGACAATGAAGCCGGAGGAAATGAGATACATCAATCGGACAGCAATGCGTCGGCGGCCGCGCGAAGGGCGGCCAGCGGTCACAAGCAAAGCGTCCGAAAGATGCAGGTAGGCGGCGGGAAGGAAGGCAAGTCCGATCCACTGCAATTGCAGCAGTAATTCGATTCCCCAGGCTGGCACATCCTCACTTTGAAGCGCATCGGTGGTAAAAACGACCACCACGCTCAAGAGGATCAACGCAAAAGAGCGCGCAACGCGGTCACGTAAATTGAACGACAGTGCGTAGAGAAACAACGAAAAGGCCGTAATGGCGATACCGGCCGTAAGGATCTGGTTAACCGTCTGGATCCCCACCAGCAAACTGTCAACCCAACCGTTAAACATAGGTCCTTCCAATGAATAAAAAGATTCAGGCACAGCCAGTTCGGTTGGATGAACTTGCCCTCATGCAGTCCATCACCATCCGGCGGCCCGGCGAACTTCACTACATTATTTCAACGTGCGGCCAAAAAACAAGGCAACGTCGTGATTGGCGTAGTAATGGTCATTATACCCGCAGAATTCGAGGCCAAACTTTTGGGCCAACCGAATGGCAGGATGATTTTTGGCGGTCGTTTCAAAGAACAAAATACGGCTGTTTCGCTCGAGAGCCCAGATCTCTGCGGCTTTCAACAAGGCTGTTCCCACGCCGCGCTTGCGCCATTCCGGGGTCACAACCAGGTCAGTGACCCAAACAACCTCGGCTGCGCTTTGAGCATTTATGCAAATATAGGCAGATGGTTCAGGAGTTGCCACGGTCAGCATGGCAGAACGATACTGCCACTCATCGGCCAGTGTAAACGGATTGCGCGGATACAACACTTGAACAGCGCGCGGCAGACGAACCTCTCGCAAATTCACTGACACCTGGCCTGCCTCCCGACGCAGGTCCACCTGCCAGACATAATCGCTGGTACAGGAATGATCCATGCCCATCAAACGCGGCAAGTCAGTGGCAACAGCAGGACGGATTTCCATATCATTCACTCACAACACGGACCGATATTACACATGCAGGACGCGCCTGCCCTTGCGTATCTGTGACGACCAGGCGCAGTTGATATTCGCCCGGCGTTAACGTGCCGGTGGACCAAATGCCCAACTGATCGTTCTTGACCATTTTGCGGTCGGCGGAAATGGTCGCCCACAAATCAGAACCGAGGGCGGCAAACTCATATTTATAAAATCCGAAATTGGGCACATTGACCGTCCCGCGGATCTCCACCACCCCGCTGACACTATCACCGGGTTTCGGAGATAATATTTCCAACTCATCCTTCACGCATCCTTCCGACCCCGGAGCGGGCGCCACGCTCGCAGGCGTGAAGGCCAAGACGGTGCCTTCTCCCGCGGCTCCCTGCCCAAGGGCGGCAAGCAGATCCACGGTTGGGGTGCCGATACGCGCCGAAGCGGGAAGTCCGGGCACAATGAAAGAAGCTATGACGGTTTGCGCGCAAGTGAAGATGATCAACAAAACAGCAAAGATGGCATTCCTAGCCAGCTTGCGCATTGCGATCTCGCGCTCAAGACTAAAATATGCCTGCCGCCACTCGCTCCAGGATTGCCAAAGCCAGCGAAAGACAAACAGGCTCATCAACAAAAGTAGCAGGTAGATGAGCTCTTCATATTCCCCCAGGAAGAGAAAGAAAGCATCCATTCGCTTACACCAATCTCATTACACTAAAGAGAACGCAGTACGCCGCGAATGAGGGTTTCCATTTTTGGCGTGAGAACGCGGCCTGCTTCCATCACCTCTTCATGCGTGGTGATGGTTGAACCGTCTAGATTGGCTTTATTGCTGATGCCTGAAAAGCCGAGCACGCGCATATTTCCATGGCGGGCTACGGTCACCTCAGGGACAGTGGACATGCCGACAGAGTCTGCGCCGGCAACACGTAAGAAGCGCAGGTCGGCTGGGGTTTCGAAGGAGGGGCCGCTCAGCCCGGCGTAGACCCCCTCGCGTAAGGGGATGCCCGCTTCAGAGGCGGCGCGACGCGCCAAGTCCGCAAGGGGACGGTCGTAGGCCTGACTCATATCCGGGAATCGAGGGCCGAACTCGTTGAGATTGGGTCCGATCAGCGGATTCAAGCCGGACATGCCAGCCAGGTTGAGGTGGTCGGTGATGAGCATTACATCGCCGGGGGCGAAATCTGGATTGATACCGCCTGCGGCATTGGTTACGATCAGGGTGCCGATTTCGAGTTTCTGCATTGCACGGATCGGCATCGTCACCTGAGACATGCTGTACCCTTCATAGTAATGCACACGTCCCTGCATTACAAAGACGGGTTGATTCTCGAGTGTGCCGATTACCAACTGGCCGCTATGACCAAAAACAGTGGAAACCGGCCAGTGTGGAATCTCATCAAAGGGTATAATTTCTGCATCTTTCACAGAAGCAGCGAGCGCGTTCAAGCCAGAGCCAAGAATAAGTGCAATGCGTGGTTTGATGTGCATACGCGCACGAAGATAATCCGCCACAGCGTTGATCTGATCCATGGTAATTTGAGTTGACATTGTTTCCTTCGATCCGCTGATGACTCAGCAAATTGAACGGATTGCCCCGACAAGCAATCGTTTGTTCAAAGAAATTATATCAGAGAATTGAAGTTGTCCGACAAACGGCCAAACCCAGCCATGCATCGCCGCGCTACTGATTCCCTTGCCGCCACGACCGCCGGCATCATTGCGTTTACCGGGCAATGTTTATTGACCGCGCCACACCTGCTGGGGGCACTGGTTGAGCGCTTGCCCGAGACAGCCGCTGTGCCGGGCGGGTTATTGTTCTTTATTACCGGGTGGTTTTTATACTCGACCATTACATTTGAAAGCGTTGATTGGAAAACTCGTATCATATTTTTCGTCGGTGCTGGTTTCCTAGCCGGGTTGTCTTATTTTTATTTTCGAGCCAATTTATACATCTCGTTGCCATTGCTTGCTGCGCTCACATTTGCGCTGATCATCGCGGCGAGCGCAGGCACACGCGGCAGATTATGGGGGGTATTTTGGCCGCTACTTCTCGCGATCTCAAATTTGGCCACAGGCGGCATGATACTGGTTTCAGGCCGCCTTCCGCTTCCCATCCTCGATCCACACCTGGTCCCTTATAAATTCTGGATGGGTTGGCTTTTTATCGCTGCGGGCATTTCGGGTTTTTTAATTCG
>CAYNQA010000226.1:0-5587 GCA_964399225.1 uncultured Anaerolineaceae bacterium | reverse complement strand
TTACAAAAACAGACCGTCACACCTCCGTGACGGTCTGCGTTCGCTCATTGCTCCATCTGCGAGTGTATGCCCCGCAGCAGTTACTGTCAATGTGATGTTAATAACCTACTTGTCAGGTCCGATATAGGTTTCTGCGGGAATCACCACATCCTTCGGCACCACCACGATTCCATCGCGGACCACGACACGGGGGATGTCGTCGCGGTCGGTGCCGCGCGGGAACGGGCGGATCACCACGCGTTCTCCAATACGGGCATTTTTGTCGAGGATTGCGCCTTCGATGTCGCTGCCTGCGCCCACGCCGATCGGAATACCGTGCACCTCGTCGGGGCGATCATAGTAATCGGAACCCATCATGATCGTGTCCACAATGCGCGATCCAACCTCGATCACCGAACGGACACCGATGATGGAATGCCGGATCTCCGCCTTGCGGATGATGCACCCCTCGGCGATCATCCCGTCCACCACGTGGCTGTCTTCGATGATGGAACTGGGCAGAACGCGCGGATGGGTGTAGATGGGCTGCTTGTGGTCGTAGAAATTGAAGGGGTGATTTGGCTTGGCCAGTTCGAGGTTGGTATCGTAGAACGAGCGGATCGTCCCAATGTCGCGCCAGTAGCCGTCGAAGTCATAGCCGTAGACGGCATGGGTTTTGATGGCTTCTGGGATCACATCGCCGCCAAAGTCATCGAACTTGGGGAAGTTCTCCAGAAAGTACATCAGTGTCTCGGTCTTGAAAAGATAGATGCCCATCGAACCGAGGAAGGGGCGCTTCTTATCGTCGCGGCTGACAAAGCGCGCCTGCGTCTCTTCATCCTTGGGCTTCTCCACAAAAGCAGAAATGTGAAAGTCCTTTTCACGCTTCAAAATACCGAAACGCGAGGCATCATCTTTTGCCACCGGCTGGACCGCCACTGTGATGTCGGCCTGGTTATCCCAGTGGAACTTCGCCATCGCGGAATAATCCATGCGGTAGAGATGGTCGCCGGCCAGAATGAGCACGTTCTTCGCGCCAGTCGCGCGGATCTCGAACTTCTGCTTGCGCACCGCATCGGCAGTGCCCTGATACCAGTTCTCCGATTCGAGTGTCTGCTCGGCCGCCCAGATCTGCACCCAGCCGCCGTGGAAACCGTCGAAGTTATACGTCTGTGTGATATGACGATGAAGGGAAACGGAATTGAATTGTGTCAATACTGCTATCTTGTAGATCCCCGAATTCACGCAGTTGCTGATGGGAATATCGATCAACCTGTACTTGCCGGCGATCGGAACGGCGGGTTTGGAACGCATGATGGTGAGCGGGCTTAAACGCGCCCCTCGCCCTCCCCCCAAAATTACGGCCAGAATATCGTTGATGTCGGGCATGGTGCCTCCTGTACAGGTTCGGCGTTCTGCTTCTATTATCTCTTAACTTTGGCGATTTGGCGGTCACGAAATCGTCTGGCCTGCTATCCTTCTCTTCGATAAGTACGGTTGGCATCTTCCAATGAGTCGAGTAGTTCCTGTTTGAGCGATTGAAGCACCGATGGTTGTTTTGAAAACAGGTCGCGCTTTTCGAGCGGGTCGTCGCGCATGTTGTATAACTCGAATGCGTTCTCGTAGCCTTCATACCCAAAGTAATGGATCAACTTCCACTCCTCGCGCATCAGCGCAACACTGCCGGTGCGGACCGGCTGGAAGGATGAACTGCTGCGCATCACCATGGAAAATATGGAACGGTCCGCTTCCTCCTCTCCCCCGAGGCGGGCGAGCACCTTGCCATCCGTCTCCTTCGGGATGGGGTTGCCGTACAGATGCGCCAGCGTGGGCAGAATGTCTGTGTTACTGGTGAGGGTGAATACATCCTTGCGCTCGCGCTGGCCTGGAACAGAGACCAGCAAGGGGATGTGTGTCACCGCATCGTACAACAACGGCGACCCGTGGCCGAACTCGCCGCGCTCAAAGAGCTCGCCATGGTCGGATGTGATGATGACATGGGTGGTATCCAGGATGCCGCGGGCTTCGAGACGATCGAAGAGTTTGCCGAATTCAAAATCCAGGTCGGCGATGTATTCATCATAGCGGTTGCGGTTTTGCTGTATCTCTGGCCAGCTGGCGTGATATGAGGCCAACGCGTGCGGTTTCTTGAACGGAAATTTGATCTCGGGTAAAGAACCAACAAATTGTTTGCGGGGCGCATAAGGAGTGTGCGGCGAAAAGACGTGGAAATATCCGAACCATGGCACTGATCGCTTTTCCATCCGTTCGAACGTATCGCCAAGGCCCTCGAGTAACTGCGCATGCTGGTAGATGCTGTACCCATTGCTCGGCATGGAGTAGGGATATTCATCCGATGCTGCCGGGGCAACCGCCTGCCCATAGGAAATATCCATGTATCCCCATAATGCCGAGCCGGGCGAAGCGGAACCGATCAGGTTATGAGAGGACGCCAGGAATTCATCCACAGCATAGTAGGCCATGTTGGGGTCATTTCGCATCTTCTGGCTGATCTGTGTGGCCATCTGCTTGTATGAAAATGAGTTTGATGGGATATGCTCGTCCACATCGGTGCGGAACTGCCGTAGAAAGAGGTCAGCCCACAGGTTCTGGCTAAAGCCCACCCGCTGCACGCCGGCGCCCACTGCATTGTAAAAACTTTGCCCCGAAAGGTCGCGCCGCACCAGGCTGCGATCCGACATGGCGCGGTGATGCCAGGGATACAACCCGGTCAACATGGAGGCGGTGCCGGGTGTGGTGAAATTCGAGCCGGAGTGATGCGAATGATAGACCGTGGCGCGCTGGGCAAAGCGCTCGAGGTTTGGTGTGGTCGGACGGGGGTATCCATACACCGACAAGTTGTGCACCGACATGGCGTCGAACAGCAGGATGAGGACGTTTGGCTTGTCGGTGGAGGCGCCCGCCCGGATGTCCAGGAGCGAGGCGAATTGGGCCAGCCCCATGCCTGCGGCGGAGGCGGCCATCAACTTCAAGGTGTCGCGTCGCGAGAGTGTTTTCATTGGGCCAGGTTCCGGATCAGGACAGTCACAACCGCGACCAGTGAAGCCGGCATAAGGATGAACAGGAAGATGATCAACTGGTCCGATAACCACAGCGCGGCAGAACGCAGGAAAGCAATCCGCGTGGAGATGTACGCCGCGAACCCGGCCAGCACCGGCAGCATCAGCGACAGCAGGCTCCAATAACGTCCGATGATGTCACCGTATGTCGTGTTCAGGGAGAGCATGATCATCATCCCGCCGTAGCCGGCCAGGATCAACCACGTTGCGCGGACAATGAAGTCGCGCTTGAAAAAACTCTCGGGCAGCAGGAAGGCGATCAACAAAACGACGGCCAGGATGACCAGACTCTCCGCGAGCGCCGCGGACATGGCATAGGCCAGCAGGGAGAGTATTTCCCCCATGGTCAGGAATAACAACCAGGATGGGACCTTCCACAAAAAGTGAATGATGTTCCATCCATAGGCCATGAAAACCGCAACGGCGTAGACGGGCAGGATATCAGTAAGCAGAGGGAATCGTTTTAGCAAGGAAGAAGATGTCCCGTGATCGTTATGGCTGTTCATCCGTTCCATGCCTGTCGCGGAGTTTCTTGCGCAGTCTCGAGATCAGGTACACGACCGGGTAGGCCAATAAAATGGCCGCATCCATGAGCAGGAAGAGGAGTTGGAGTTTCATAGGTAAAAAAACAAGAAACCGCCTTGCGGCGGTCTCACGGACGTCTGTGGAACGCCCAAACGTGAACGAAAGTACTGATATAATTTTAGTGCCGAAGGAGGGAATTGAACCCTCATGCCCTTCCGGGCACACGAGTTTGAGTCGTGCGCGTATGCCAGTTCCGCCACTTCGGCAAGGCTGTAACGTTGGTTCATGTTACAGCCGCCACAGTATAACAAACCCTATTCAACAAGGTCAAGGTAAGGCGGGTTGCCAATCCGCCCAGCGAAAAACATGAAACTCGGAATCATCGGTCTGCCCCAGTCTGGAAAAACCACGCTTTTCAATGCGCTCACGCGCAACAACACCCCTACCACCGCCTCGGCCGGACGCATCGAAGTCCATCAAGCGGTCGTGGATGTCCCCGATCCGCGTGTGGATAAGCTCTCGGCGATGTTCAAGCCGAAGAAAACCATCTACGCCAAGGTGGCCTACGCGGATATCGCCGGCCTCGAATCGGGTGCGGCCAAGTCGGGCATCTCTGGTCAACTGTTGAACACGCTCGCGCAGATGGAAGCCTTCATCCACGTGGTGCGCTGTTTCACCGACGAGAACGTGCCGCATCCCTCCGGTTCGGTGGACCCGAAACGCGACGCCGAATCGATGGAGACCGAGCTTCTGCTCAACGATCTCGTAGCCGTGGAGCGTAAACTCGAAAAGCTCGTGGATGAGCGCCGCAAGGGCGGGACAGACAAAGCCCTCAACGCGCGTCAAAGCGAACTGTTTGAGCGGCTGCACAAAACCCTTTCTGATAACAAACCCCTGCGCACGTTGGAGTTCAACCTCGAGGAGCAGAGAGAATTGGCCTCGTATGGCTTGCTGACGCGCAAACCGATCCTGACCGTGTTCAACCTCGGCGAGGGACAATCCGCGCCGGACGTGAAGCTCGACCACGAGTCCGTGTCCATGCAGGGTAAGCTCGAGATGGAGATCGCCCAACTGGGTCCGGAAGATGCGGCAGTGTTCATGCAGGAGTATGGCATCACCGAGCCCGGCCTCAATCGTATGATCCGCCTGTCGTATGACCTGCTCAAACAACAATCGTTCTTCACGGTCGGTGAGGATGAGGTGCGGGCATGGACCGTGCTGCGCGGGGCAAATGCGCAGGAGGCGGCCGGCGCGATCCACTCCGACCTGCAGAAGGGATTCATCCGGGCGGAGGTGGTGGCCTACGACGACCTCACCAGCCTCGGGTCCATGGCGGAGGCGAAGGCCAAAGGCAAGTTCCGCCTCGAAGGCAAGGAATACCCGGTCAAGGACGGGGATATCCTGCATGTCCGTTTCAACGTATAACCGCAAGGTTATACGTTTTTATTTTCGGTGAGGAGGTTCCCATGTTCGCAGAAAAACCGCGCAACCGTTTGCCCCTCGCTTTGACCATGGTCATGCTGTTTGCGCTGGCGTGCTCGGTCGTTGGTGCGCCTGCATACGATCCCACAAAGGTGGCGCTGGAATTGCAGGCAACACAGATGTCGATTGAGTTGACACGGTCCGCGTTGAACATTCCACAAGAGCAGCCTACGCTGGCACCGCCACCCACCCTGCCTGCAGCGCAGGAGCCTCCCACAGCCAGCCCCCCCACAACGATTCCCCCCACCGCCACCCCTGACCTGATGACGCGCATGAAGAGCGCGAAAATCCTGGTCTATGAAAACACGGACGAACGCAACATCGGTTTGTGGATCAAGGAAGCGCTCGACAACCTCGGCCTGACGTATACGCATACCGGCTCGTACAGCGGACGCTTCATGGAGTATCTCAACTCCGGCACGGTCTACGACCTGATCATCGTGGGCGCGGAGGACAAGGACAAGATATCCGGCGAGTTTTGGGATGTGATCAACAACCGCCTCAACCGCGACAATGCCGCG
>CAYNQA010000225.1:0-5598 GCA_964399225.1 uncultured Anaerolineaceae bacterium | reverse complement strand
AGTGATGGTTCAGTCAGAATATGGAATGCAATCACAGGATCAGAACTGTTAACCCTGTCCATTCCTGAATCGCCTGTAGGTAGCGCTAAATGGTCTCCTGATGGTCGCCTCATCTCTATTATGGGATGGGATACCTTAGTCAGTGTATGGCGGGTCTGGCAATCCACAGACGAGTTAATCGCCTACGCCAAGGAGAACTATGTTTTCCGTCAACTCACCGAGGCAGAGCGCCAGCAGTTTGGTTTGCCGTAAACACTACTGATCGTAGGCACCAAAACAAAAACCTCGGTGTCCTATGCGCCGAGGTCTTTCTAAACTCTTGGGGTTATTCCTGAAATCCCGTCTTGTACAAGTGGAAATACTTTCCTCGTATTGCGAGCAGTTCCTCGTGACGTCCCTGCTCAGCGATCTTGCCGCCTTCAATGACCACAATTCGATCCGCACTGGTAATGGTGGAAAGACGGTGCGCGATGACGAATGATGTACGTCCCTTCAAAAGCTTTGCCAGCGCAGATTGAATCACTTGCTCGGTCTGCGTGTCCACAGAGGAGGTCGCTTCGTCAAGGATCAAAATGCGCGGGTCAGCCAGCAGGGCGCGCGCGAACGAGATCAGCTGACGCTGTCCAACCGAGAGCAATACCCCGCCCTCTTCCACAGAAGTATCATAGCCGCTCTTCAAGTTCACGATGAAATCATGTGCGCCCACAGCGGTCGCGGCGGCGATCACTTCCGTATCGCTGGCGTCGAGCCGCCCGAACAAAATATTTTCCTTCACGGTCCCATTGAACAGGAACGGGTCTTGCAACACCATACCCATCTGCTTGCGAAGCGACGACTGGGTCACACTGCGCAGGTCAACACCGTCCACGCGGACAGCCCCCGAGGTCGGGTCGTGGAAGCGCGCCACGAGTTTGACGAAGGTTGTCTTGCCTGCACCGGTCTCGCCGACGAGGGCAACTGTCTCGCCCGCGCGGACGTTCAAGTCAATGTCGGTCAGGACAGGTGTGGGATCATCGGAATAGTTGAACGAAACATGATCGAAGCGGACATCCCCGCGGATGACCGGCAGCTCGCCCGCATTCGCCTCATCCTTGACCTCGATCGGGGTTTCCAGTAGCTGAAGGATACGCTCCCCACCCGCCATCGTGGACTGAAGCGTGTCGAAGCGACGGAAGAGGTCGCGGATGGGTTCGAAGAAACGGTCAATGTAGAGCACAAACGCAACGAGCACGCCCGCCGTGATGGATTCGCCCAGAACCGCTGTCCCACCGACGTAGACAACAAGCGCAGTTGCGACCGCTCCCAGCATGTCCGCGACCGGAGCGAAGACAGAGGCAACGCGCGCCGCGTCCAGGCTTACGTCGAGGTGATAGCGGTTCACGTAGTCGCGGAAATTCTGGTAGTTATGTTTCTCGCGGCTGAAGGCCTGCACCACGCGGACGCCGTTGATGTTCTCCGCCAACACCGAGTTGACCCATGAGATCGCCGAGCGGACCTTGCGATAGTTACGCCGCGCAGCCTTGCGGAAGGCAAGCGTCGCCAGCACCATGAACGGAAAGACCGCGAATGTGAGCAGGGACAGTTTCACGTTAAGCAGCAGCATGGCGATGATGATGCCCACGATGGCGAAGATGTCGCGCAGGATGGCAAGCATGGCCCACGTGACGAATTCGCGCAGAGTACCCACGTCATTGATCACGCGCGTGATGGCGCGACCAACACTGAAACGTGAATAAAAACCGAGGGATAGTTTTTGCAGATGCTC
Source organism: uncultured Anaerolineaceae bacterium (assembly GCA_964399225.1). GTDB lineage: Bacteria > Chloroflexota > Anaerolineae > Anaerolineales > Villigracilaceae > Denitrolinea. Next base: position 3,833 of record CAYNQA010000225.1, on the reverse strand, counting down.
GAACATCTTCGTGCGCACGTCGAAGAGCACGTATTGACCGACGCGTGACATGATGCGCACACGCAGGTAGTTCGAGATCCACTGCACGAGCATGACCAGCAAATAGATCAGGGTGATGGTTCGCAGGGCGGTCAGGTCGCTTTTGGCGATGCCGTTATCGAGCGCGAGTTTGACGAAATAGGGTCCGCTGATGTTGGTCAGTGTGGCAACGGCGTTGAGAATTAAAGCGATGATGGCCTGTCTTCGATACGGACCAAGGAACGCCAAAAGTTTCCGCGCGATCTGCGGATCATATTTTTTGTCCAATGCCTCTTCGGACTGGACGACGTAGGCGGGAGGGGTGATAGTTGTCACGGTGTCAGGTGTCTCAGTTTCAAGTTTTTGGCATTAGGTTGATTATTGCATGAATTTGCTTCTCTTTTTCGCAAGCCAGCGGGCAGCGAGGAGACTCGCCACTGCTGCAACTGCGGTGGCAAGGAAGATAAATCCTATTGTTGTCATGTCAACATTAAATTGCAAAACCAATCCCGCAAAACCGATGCTGGCAAAGAATCCTGCAACTCCGCCAATGGCAAGGCTCCTTTGCGTCACTTCGTAGCGAGTCCGTTCGGTTCTTTCCAGCCAGCGCGCCAAAAAAATACCTCCGACGATTCCCGGGACAATAGAGAACATGACACCATAAATCACAGCGTAGCCAGAACCAACCAGGATCGTTCCGATATCAGCCCGAGGGATTAATAGTATTACTGCGAGCGGACCAAAGCCAAGACTTCCAAAGACCGCAAACAACGCGCCAAGCAATGCGCCATAAAGAGAAAATCGGTATTTTCTCATTTCAATTCATCGCTCTCTTTCCGCGCTTCGACATATTCCGCATGGCCGAGTTCTTCCATCTCTTCGGTAAATTTCTCGTGACCTTTTAATTGCAGATCGTAGATCTGGCGATATAAGCCGCCGTGACGGATCAATTCCTTATGTGTGCCGGTCTGGACGATGCGGCCCTTGTCCATGACCACGATCAAGTCCGCGCGGCGGACGGTGGAGAGACGGTGTGCGATGACGAAGGTGGTGCGCCCTTCCATCAACGAGTCGAGCGCGGATTGGATCAACTTCTCCGTTTCGGTGTCCACCGAAGAGGTCGAGTCGTCGAGGATCAAAATACGAGGGTTCATCAATAATGCGCGGGCAATGGCTACGCGCTGACGCTGTCCGCCAGAGAGCGTGATGCCGCGCTCGCCAACAACGGTCTCGTAGCCGTTTGGGAGATTGCGAATGAATTCGTCCGCTTGGGCAGCTTTGGCGGCAGCAATGACTTCATCCTCGGTCGCATCGGGACGGCCGTAGGCGATGTTGGCTTTGATCGAGTCCGAGAACAGGAGCGAGGTCTGCAAGACAATGCCGATCTGTTTGCGATAGGAAACCAAATCCAACTCACGGACATCGCGTCCGTCCACGAACACGCCGCCTGCTGTTACCTCATAGAAGCGCGGGATGAGGTTGACCAGTGAGGTCTTGCCCGAGCCGGTCTGGCCCATCAAGGCCACGATGCTATTCGGTTCGACCTTGAGATTTATGTCCGTCAACGCCGAAACAGATTCATCCTTATAGTGCAACGATACACCGCGAAACTCCACTTCGCCGCGCAGCTGGGTCAAGGCGATGGCATTCTCGGGTGAACGGATTTCGGGAACATGGTCCAGCACCTCGAATGCGCGGCGAATGCCCGCGGTGGCCTCACCGGCAGCCTCAACTAATTGGGTCAACTGTTGGGCGGGCGCGCCAAGCAGAAGCACATACGAGTTGAACGCGACTAACTCTCCGAGCGTGATCTGGCCGGAAATGACCATCGGTCCGCCCACCCACAGCAGCAGGATGGTCCCGAGCGCGATCAGGAAGTTCGAGAGCGGCATGATCTTCGCCCACTGGTCGATCACTTCGCGGTTGGCAACTTTGAATCGTTCAGTTTCATATTGCTCGCGGGCAAAGGCGCGTACTACCTGCACCCCGCTCACATTTTCTTGCAAGCGATTTGAGACTTCGCCGATCGCCGTATCCACTTTGAAGAACAGCGCGCCGATGCGGGTCCCGAATTCGGTGGCACGATAGATCAGCGGAATCATCGGCAGGAGGGCTACAAGGGCCAGAGTCACATTGTCCGCAAGCATCAGCCACAGGATGCCCGCTGTCAGTAAAACGAACTGTACCGCCTCCACGATCGAAGCTCCGGCAAAGCGTTCCACGGACCGCACATCCTCAATACAGCGTGAGATCAACTGTCCGCTTTGGTTGTGGTCGTGATAAGTGAACGCCTGATGTTGAATGTGGTCGTAAACACGGTTGCGCAAGTCATAGCCGATGCGCGAAGCAACCCACTCCGAAACATAACGTTGGGAAAAGTTTAGCAACGCCGTGCCCAGACCGAGTCCGAGTAGAACGAGGGCTGAGCGCACCAGCGCAGACGAATCGCCGGCGACGATCCCATCATCCACCACTTGGCGGATCACACGCGGCACATACAGCGAAAGGCCGGTGATGGTCAACAGCAGGACTAAATTCAGGAGTGTTTGAGGGAGATAGGGACGGATGAATTGGCGGAGACGAAACAGCGGAGACATACCACCAAGGATACCACAAGCAGAGAGCGCCAATAATGGTGCGGTTCAGGTAAAATATCGCTGCACGCATTCCATCACGGATAAAATAATGGACACCAAACCCCTGCTCACTGCCATCGAAACCGAACTGCAACGCCAAGTGGAACGTCTCGACACGCCGCGGACAAGAACCTTCTATGAAATGATGACCTATCACATGGGCTGGACAGGGGAAGGCGCCGGTCCCGATGCGACGGGGAAGCGGATCCGCCCTCTCATGGTTTTACTCTGCACCTCCTCCTGCGACGCCGACTGGTACCCCGCCCTGCCCGCCGCCGCCGCCGTCGAACTCGTGCATAACTTCTCGCTCGTCCATGACGATATCGAAGACAACAGCGACAAGCGTCGCGGCCGCACCACTGTCTGGAAAAAGTGGGGCATGCCGCAGGGCGTCAATGCCGGCGACGGCTTGTTCGTACTATCCAACCTCGCCATCACCGATCTGATCCAATCCTACAAAGCCGAAACGGTCGTGAAAGCCTCGCAGATTCTGCACAACACCTGCCTCGACCTGACGCGCGGCCAATTCCTTGACATCTCCTATGAAGACCGCACCGATCTTGGTGTGGAAGATTACTGGCCGATGGTGACCGGCAAGACTGCCGCCCTGCTCTCCTGTTGCTGTCAACTCGGTTCTCTCCTCGGGGGAGCGGATGAGGCCACACAGGAAACCTATCGCTCCTTCGGACATTATCTCGGCCTCGCCTTCCAGGTACAGGATGATATCCTCGGCATCTGGGGTGACGAAGCATTGACCGGCAAGTCCGCGGCGAGTGACTTGGTGGAAGGTAAAAAATCTCTGCCGGTATTGTTTGGGCTGCAAAAAAACGGCAAGTTCGCAGCCCGCTGGAGGAAAGGTCCGATCCGTGCTAGCGAGGTGGAGGAAGTTGCCTCGATGCTGGCTGAAGAGTCGGCATACGAATCATCCCATGCCGCTGCAAGGCAGATGACCGAAATGGCGTTGACCAGCCTGCGCGAGGCAGATCCGCAAGGCGATGCGGGCGAAGCGCTCACTGCATTGGCAAACAAATTACTTGGTCGAACCCAGTAAAAAGAATCTCGAAGATTGCTTGACAGGTTCCTAGTCTACTAGTAAAATCTCGCACGCTTAACAACCAAATAAGTCTGGCCGAGATAGCTCAGTTGGTAGAGCACGCGACTGAAAATCGCGGTGTCCCC
>CAYNQA010000224.1:0-5634 GCA_964399225.1 uncultured Anaerolineaceae bacterium | reverse complement strand
TGCCCGAAGCCGACATTCCGCCCGAAGTGTTGATGGCGTTGTTAGGGATCAAAGAGGCAAAAGAACCATACGTTCCAGAGGGGCCAAAGGAGAATACATGGTAGAAAAGATCGAAAAGACTGAAAAGGGATTTCGCAAGTTGATCGTTTGGCAAAGAGCCCATCAATGCGCTGAATCCGGTTATCTGTTGCATCGTCTAATTCAATCGATCAACAAGAAATAATCATCTGGACCTTTGGCTCTTCTGAACATTTGGAGCACCTATGGCAACCTTGATTAAGAACGGCACTCTCATCACTGCCTCCGAAACGTTCGAGGCGGATATTCTCATCGAAGGCGAAACCATCACGCAGATCGGCAAAGACCTTCAGCACCCCAATGCGGATGTAGTTGACGCCTCTGGTAAATTTGTCACCCCCGGCGGCGTGGACCCGCACACGCACTTTGACCTGCCGATGTTTGGCACCGTCTCATCGGATGACCATTACACCGGTCACAAAGCTGCAGCGTTTGGCGGGACGACTACGGTGATGGATTTTGTTGTACAGGAGCGTGAAGGGTTCAAGCGTTCGATGGATCTGTGGTTTGCGAAGGCGCAGAAGGCGGCCATTGATTACTCCTTTCACATGAACCTGACCCACTTCGATGAACACGTGGCGAAGGAGATTCCCTCGCTTGTGGATATGGGTGTGCGGACGCTCAAAGTTTTCACCGCATACAACGGACGTCTGCGCATTGACGATGGCAGTATCTTCAAAGCGCTGCGGATCGCGAAAGAAAATGGAATGCTCGTTATGGCGCATTGCGAGAACGGCGACGTGATCGAAGCGCTGATCCCCGAGGCGCTCGCGGCGGGACATACGTCGCCGGAGTGGCATGCGAGGACGCGACCCGCTGCGGGGGCGGTGGAGGCGACGTTGCGGTTGGCGGCCATGTCCGAGCAGGCGGATGCGCCGGTCTACATCGTCCACATGAACGCGGGCGGCGAAGTGGACATGCTCAAGTACATGCGCGAGCGCGGAGTCAAAGTGATGGGGGAGACCTGTCCGCAATATCTGTTCTTCACTGTCGATCACCTGCGGCGTCCCGATGGTGCGAAGTGGATCTGCTCGCCGCCCATGCGCACGGAGAAAGACAATGCGCGCATGTGGGAGGGGGTGCACGAGAACATTCTGCAAGTTATCGGCACGGATCATTGCCCGTTCTTTTTCGATGGTACCAAGCCGATCCTGTATGAAGGCAAAGAGGTCGCCATCCCGGGCAAGGAACTGGGCAAGGATGATTTCACCAAGATTCCCAACGGCCTGCCAGCCGTCGGTGACAGAATGCCCATCCTGTGGACGTATGGTGTGCGCGCCGGGAAAATATCCGCAAATCAATTTGTGGCGCTGACCGCGACGAACCCCGCGAAAATATTTGGGTTGTATCCGCGTAAGGGCGCACTGTTACCTGGCTCGGATGCCGATATCGTGATCTGGGATGCGGAGAAACGCGTCCAATATGGTGTAGCGTATAGCCAGCATAGGACGGATTACAATCTGTTCGAGGGCTGGGATGTGGTGGGGATGCCGGAGAAGGTATTCTTGCGCGGGAAAATGATCGTGGACGGAAACGAATGGAAAGGCGCGGCCGGACAGGGTCAGTTTTTGAAGCGAGGGGAGGGGGAGGTTCTGTGAGGGCGCGCAAAAAACCAGTCATCCAGTGCGATGCGCTTGTCGTCCACTGCATGGACTATCGTTTGCAGAAACATCTCCACCCGTGGATCATGTCGCGCTTCGGCCCGGACAATTTCGATATCATTTCGCTGGCGGGCAGTGTGCATGATTATGAGATGGTCTTGAAGTATGTTCAGCTTGCGGTGCAGATCCACTCGATCAAAACGGTGACACTGATCAATCACGAGGATTGCCGCGCGTATGGGCGCGATGGGACTTATACGCGACATAAGCATGACCTGCGGGATGTGAAACACAAGATTGAAGCATTGTTCCCGCACCTGCAAGTGGAAACGTTCTATCTGCACTTGAATGGATTGTTCGAAAAGGTATGAAAGAAAAACCAGGTTTCTTTACGAAACCTGGTTTTTTGTTGCTGCCAGAAGTTCCTGCACGCGCGGAAAATCCTTGTAATGGCCGCGATTACTTTCCGGCAAGAGCGCGGCGATGCGGCACATGACCTCATCGGTTGCCTCGCGCATCAAGCGTTCGCGATCGGGGCCTTTCATGGGCGGCAATGTGAACGGCTCGCCTGATGTTAAAGTGATCTTGGGTCGCTGGAAACGCTTCAAACGTGACTTGACCACGGCGTCCTCCGTCCCGGTCAAGGCTACGGGAATGATGGGGGCGCCTGCCTGCGCCGCAATGAAGATGACACCCGACTCGCCTTGGAGAAGCTGTCCGCTTTTTGATCGCGTCCCTTCCGGTGCGATCACCATCACGCCGCCATTTTTGAGCCGCGCAATAAACCCCTTGATGGCTTTCATGTCGGCCTGGCCGCGCGTGAGCCAGGTCATTTGCAGCCACCAGGCGAAGAAACGGAAGAGCAGTTTGTCTTTATATTTGTCGGTGAACGGCTGGATGATGTCTTTGTTATCGAGCAGGTGGTAGGCCATCATCGAGTCGATGCGGCCGAGGTGGTTGGTGGCGATGATGCAGCCTCCCTGGTCGAGCAGGGTCTTATCCACGCGGATCTCAATGTCTGCAAGCAGCGGAAATATTCTTTTGGCAAAAAAACGCAGGGATGGTCGCATTAAGATTGGCCTTCGTTCAGGAGTTGTTTGAGACGTGGGTGTTCGGCGTAATATCCGCGGTTGTGCTCGGGCAGCATGGCGGCGATGCGACACATGATCTCATCGGTGGATCGTTTGAGGAATTCTTCGCGGTTATCTTTTGGAAGAGGGGGAATGGTGAACGTTGGTCCGCCTGTCACGCGGATGTGCGTGCGCCGCAGGCGTTTAAGATTGCCAAAGAAGATGCGATCCTCGGTCCCGGAGAGAGCCACCGGCAGGATGGGGAAACCAGATTTCGCAGCCAGGTAGGCAACACCGGGTTTGGCCTCGGCCATTTTCTCGTCACGTGCGCGCGTGCCCTCCGGAGCGATCACCAGCGAATCCCCTTCTTCCATGCGGTGGATCATCTCGCGCATGGCTCTCAGGTCGGGGTTGAAGCGGTCCACGAAGATGAAGTTCAGATGGCCGCCCAGCCAACGCAGGAGACGGTTCTCCTCCCATTTTTCCGCAACGGGAATGAACAGGTTCCATTGATCGAATGCGTAGTAGGCCATGGCCGCATCGAGAATGCCGAGGTGGTTTGTGGCGACAACAAACCCGCCTTTTGCAGGGATGTGTTCGCGGCCTTGAATCTCCACGTGCGCGATCAGGTTGATGATGAAACGGATCAGGGAACGGATAAAAATGCGCATACGCCCGATTGTAACAAAGCGCCCGCTCTTTTGGGAGCGGGCGTACGGTCATCGCCAGAGATAATCGGCGCTCGATTTTTGTTTGGTGTTGGAGCCGTATTTTTCGAACAGGCGTGAGAAGATCTCGAAATCACTTGGAGCCATGTTCGTGATCTGGAACCCAACGTTAAAAGACATCGGGTCGATCGGGTCCGGTCGGCACCATTTGCTGCGCGCCATGAAAACCATGAAGTTTTTGTCGGCCACATCGTTGGTCAGATCGATGCGCAGGCGGAATTCCTTGTTCGCCGGGACGGGCGTCGAACTATCCAGTTTGAAGCCGCCGGTACTGATGTCCATCAGGTGCCCAACTGTCTGTCCGGTGACCTCGTCGGTGATGCGCATGTAGTACGAAAAATTGCGCCGGGCGAGTTTGCGTTTCTCTGCTCCCATGGGAAAAGTCCTTTCTGATAAACGAAGGAAAACGACATTAATAGTATAAAACAATAATCGGAGAGAGGCAAGAAGGTACTGGGTTAATTTTCCGACGTTAATACGTGCGTCAGGATGCTGGCGCCCGACCCGCCGATGTTTTGGGCCATGCCAATCTTGGCGCCGGCCACCTGTGTAGCGCCGCATTCTCCGCGCAATTGCTGGACGACCTCCACGATCTGGTACATCCCCGTCGCGCCGACCGGGTGACCGCGGGCTTTCAACCCCCCTCGCGTACAGACGGGTACGCGCCCCCCGATGCGGATCTCTCCATCGAGTCCGAGTCTTGGCCCCTGGCCTCGTTCTGCGAATCCGCAAGCCTCGAGCGAAAGCGCCGCCATGATGGAGAATGCATCGTGGAGTTCGAACACGTCAATCTCTTCGGGGCGGATGCCGGCCTGCGAGTACGCCTGCTTCGCGGAGTTGTATGCGGCAGTGAGGAATAAGGGGTCCTTTCGCGAGTGGACAGCAATCGTATCGGTCGCCGCAGCGGAACCCGCGACGAGGATCCGCCTGCCGCTGACCCGCTCTGCCGGGACCAGGATCACCGCCGCCGCACCATCACCGATGGGTGAGGCATCCAGCAGGTTGATCGGTGTGGCGACCATGCTCGATTTCTCGAATTGCTCCACGGAAATTTTTTGATGCAGGCGCGCATATGGATTGTGCATGGCGTTCTCATGGGCGTTGATCGAGAACGGCGCAAAGTCGGCATGCTTCCAGCCGTATTCGTGCATGTAACGGCGCATCACCATTGCGTTCAAACCCACGAATGAAACGCCCTGTTCCACTTCATAATCCGCATCGGCTGCGGTTGCCAACGCGGATGTGACGTCGTGCCCGGCCTTGTCGGTCATCTTTTCCACGCCGACCACGAGGGCTGATTCCACGTCTCCCGCCGCAACCGCCATCAGTCCCGCCCGGAACGCCGCCGCACCCGACCCGCAGGCGGCCTCGATCTTGGCGGCTTCGCTGCCCCACATCCCGACCCAATCCGCGATGAAGGCGCCGAGTTGGTTCTGGCCATCCACGATGGGGGAGAGCATGTTGCCCACGAAGAGTGCGTCGGCGGTTTTCATATCCGCCTCTTCGAGCGCGGCAAAGGCGGCTTCGCCTGCGATCTCTTTTAGGGATTTTTCCCAGTGCTCGTCGATCTTGGTTTGTCCAATGCTAAGTATGGCGACAGGTCTCATGTAAGTTTCATTCCCAAACGGTTTGCTGTAAAACGTTTCTTGCACCCAAGTTTTTCCGCAGCTTCGATCAAGGCGGGTTGCCAGCTTTCGAGCTCCAATTCGATGCGCCGTCCGGGGCTCAGACGTTGAATGGTGCTGATGATGTGTGCCAGCATGAATGCGGCCATTTCGGGGTGGGCAGGATCGAGGTCAATGCCGGCGTCGTTCGTGCCTCCGGGGTTGACGCGGAACCAGGCTCCGCTGACCGCCACAACCTTGCCATCGGGTGCGCGCAAAGTGAAACGCCGCGACGCATTGCCGCCCATTTTTTCGAAGAATGGGCCAAGCAGCGGGCGGATAATCGGCATGCGAAAGCGTTTTTCATCGGTCGGCTCGTAGCGCTGAACATTCTCCGGTGTAATGCGCTTAGCCAGTTCGAATTGTGTGCGCCAATCGAAACGCGAACGCGGCGCGATGCTCCAGCCGGGCGGCAGGGACGGCTCGGCGATGGTTGTATCCGCTTCAATGTCCAGGATGACCGAGCTGGTATAGATCTCAAAGCCCATACTTT
>CAYNQA010000223.1:0-5646 GCA_964399225.1 uncultured Anaerolineaceae bacterium | reverse complement strand
CTGGCTGCTGTCTTCATAAATGCGGAAATCATGCAGAATGATTACCCGCCCGATGTCAAGAAGGCTTATGGCCCCGAACGCAGCCCCAAAACGCGCGGCCAGCGTCGCATCTTCAGTCTCTTGTTCCTCTTGATCCTTTTCGGTGTGATCTGCTATTCGATGCTCGATCTCAATCGCTCAACTCCCACCGAATTCAATTTCCTGACCCTGTTCATCCTGATCTTCGTTGAGGTCTTTACGTTCAACCTATGGGATCTTCTGATCATTGACTGGTTGATCTTCAATACCTTGCAGCCCAAATTCATCTTTCTGCCGGGCACCGAAGGAATGGCAGGATACAAAGATTACTACTTTCATTTCAAGGGATTTCTGACAGGCATCGGTTTCAGCATCGTCTCTGCGCTGGTGCTTTCGGGGATCGCCCTCATCATCTCGAATGCGGTGTGACATGAAAAAACATCTCCTGATCATTGGTGACGTGGCTGCCATCCTGGTGTTGACTGTGGTTGGTTTCGCCACTCATGGCGAGACCGACGCCTCCTTCCTCCCCCGGGCGGTTGTAATGTTCGTTTCGCATCTGACGGGATGGTTTCTCCTCGCCCCCGCCATGGGCCTTTTCGGCGTGGACGCGGCTCGCGAGGGCAATCCGCTTTGGCGTCCCGCCTTGACCGGATTTTTCGCGGCGCAGTTCGCCGTCACCATGCGTGGACTCCTCCTGCAAAGCGACGTCTCACCCCTCTTTGCCCTTGTTCTCGGCGGGACGGCTGCCATTGGCATGACCCTCTGGCGTTTTATTTTTGCCAAATTGACCCGCCAATAATTTCTCGGTCGGGCTATCAGGAATCAAACGGGGCAGAGTTCACCTCTGCCCCGTTTGCATTGAGTTACTTGCGCAGGATCTTGTTCCAATCCAGCATCGCGTTGATGTGCTGGGTGGGCACTTGCCCTTCCGGCAGGTAGCCCACGAAGGAGCGGTTGTACTGGTCTTCGGGACCGTCCGTGAGATACCAGGCCAGCGGCTTGCGGAACATGCCGATGCACGAGACGCCCTTGTCATTGTCGGGCAGGTCGGTCTCGTAGGTGAGTACGATCTGTCCATCGGGGTTCTCGCCGATCTCCACGAATGTCGCTTCGTGGATCCAGCGCAGGTATTGTTTCTGTACCACGCTGGCACCGGTCGCGTCGGTGGCGGTGCGCGTACGTGTGGTGGCCTCACCCGATTGATAGGTCCAGGAGGGAGCCGAGGCAGAATCCTGTTTCCCTTTTTTGTCGTCTTTGAAATCCTTCTTGCCAGTATCGTCGCTGCGATCGCGTGTACCTTTTTGTCCGCCGTATTGCGCGGGCAGGAGTCCCACTCCATCCTTCGTTTGGACCGGCTTGGCGACCTGCCACGCGTTCGGTTCGCTGTCCACAAAGCGCAGCCACAGAATGCTCGCGCCCTTCACGTACGCATCCGCCGATGTGGGATATTTATAAAACGGACGCGGCGTGCCTTGCACCGTTCCATCGGTTTCGTTTTTTAGATACCAGGTCGGTTTGGGGGTCAGGCCGCCGGGCGGGAGATGTCCGCGCAGGTGCTGGATGTGTTCGGCTGTTTCGTTACAGACCGCGCGCGACACGATCAACTCGTGCGAACGTCCATGCTCCTCGCGCCATGCCGACGGGTCGGCATTGATCCACGCATCGAGGATGGTGCGCAGGGCGGTATTCTCCGGCTTCTGACGTTCCGCTTCCTCCGCCGGGGTGAGGGATTCCCAGCCCGCATCCTTCACCTCGGTGACGCGCAAGGGCGTCAGTTCCACGATCATTTTCCACGCCCAGGCAGGGAAGGTCGCTTTTTTGGCGAGCAACGCCTTCAACGCATCGTCCGTGGACAGGCTGAACTTGTCGTAGGCCGCTTCCGCCGCGCGGAGTTTGGCCAGCCCGTCGCGTTTGTAGCTCACCCCGTTGGATTTGATGCTCGGCAGATACCAGCCGATCTGGTCTTTCCACTGTTTATCAGTGGCAGTGGCAAGTTTTGGTTTGGGAGTCGCGGTCCCTTCGTATTGGGCGATCTTTTCATCGCACACCTTAACCACGGTGGCATCGTCCATCTTCTTGACCTCATCCGCCACGTTCGGCGCATCGAGGCGGGCGAGCAGGTCCTTGGGGTCGGCCCATGAACTGTGCGCGCTGGCGTAGCGCATCCCCGAAAAATGGACGATCATGTATTGCAGCCAGAGTGGGAAACGGTTCGGTTCCGCTGCAAATTTTTGCTGGATCATCGCCAGCAGTTCGTATTGATTCTTTTTCTCGAGCCCGTCTTTGTACTCTTCGATCTTCCACCACGCAATATCGCGGACGGTGACCGGCTGGTCGGGCTGGTAGGTCTTCATAAAGTCCGCTTCGGGAGTTTTGAAGTTCGGATCGCTCTTCGTCAGGTTGTACCATTTGAGTTTACGCGCTTCGATCTTGTCGTACGTGGCGAGGAAGGCGCGTAACTGATCCAATTCATTCTCCGCCATCGGCAGGACAGTGCCTTCTTTGTAATGGAGTTCCGCCGTTTCCGGTTCGTATTTGGGATGGGCAGGGTCCATCGCCGCGAGTCGTTTCTTACGGCTCTTCACCCAGTCGCGGATCAGGTTGCGGTGGTTGGTCCAGTTGGGGATCAGGCCCTCCACAAAACTGCGCTCGCCGCGGATGTCCTTCGGCCACGAGTCCGCGAAGATGGCGTGGAAGTTGTTGATCTCGGTCAATTCGGCTTCATCGAGCGGGTTGAATTTTTTGGCGTAGTCGGCACGCACGTCGCGGTTGAGGTAATACGCACGCAGGACCTGATAATCCTTGTATGCCGCCTCTGCCATCTTCGCCTGCGCATCGGAGTACGTCTTCACCTCGGCCCCGAGCGTGTTGATGTCTTTATCCTTGTATTGTTTCCAGATGTCTATCTCCGCGTAGAAGCCGAGGAAGTCGCGCAGTTTCACTTCGCGCATCGGATAGATGGTCTTCACTAAAATATCGTTCTGCCATTGGAAGTACATTGGTCCGGACATGGTGGCTCCTTATGGAATGATACAAACGCGGGAGGGCATAAAATCGAAGAGCCTCTCGAATGAATCAAGAGGCTCCGGTGGATTTGGTTCGGGTTATTTGTTCTTCTGGCTTTCAGCGACTCGTACAGCCACTTTTTGAACGAGGGTGGTCAATCCGCTGGCAGGGTTGATCAAGGTGTTGATGGCGATCTCAGCGACATCGGGGAGAAGTCCGGCCACGTTTTTGACCATCTCTTCCACACCGGATTCATCGTCACCATCTTTCTTGGTTTCGAGCGCCTTGAGGTTCTCGAGCAGTTTTTTCTTTTCCTCAGAATCAGGCAGGGACTCGATCTGTTGATAGAGGCTGGCAAGCAGATTGGCCTGTGCCTGTGCGGCGGCAGCAGCATCTGCGGCCGGGGCGGCGGCGGGGGCAGCCGCAGCAACCGCTTGTGCCGCCTCCGCGACGACAGCCGGGGCTGCCGCCGCCGGTGCTTCAGCAACTGGTGCAGCTGAGGCCGGGGCTTGTGCAGCCGGGGCGGCAGGAGCCGGTGCCTCAGCGGCTGGTGCTGCTGGTGCCGGGGCTTGTGCAGCCGGAGCGGCGGGAGCCGGTGCCTCAGGGGCAGGGGCAGCCGGGGCCGGGGCTTGCGCAGCCGGAGCGGCTGGAGCCGTCTCCACCTGGACCGTGGTCGTGACCGTTACCGGAACGCCAGCCGGGGCGGGTGCCGCCGCGGGTTGAGCCTGTTGTTCCGCCGCACGTTGCTCAAGAATCGCCTCGCGGGTTAAACCAGCCTCAAGAAACTCACCGCAATGCTTGCACTTCTTGGCGGTGGATTTGATCGTCTCTCCACAAAATGGGCATGGGATGTCGGTAGCGGCCATATTTTCTCCAGACAGTACTTTTGGGTGAGGTCATTATACAACGAACAAGATTTTCATTGGTCGCCAAAAATGTAAGCCCCCGAGCGGACTCGTGTCGCATCTGGGGGAATAAGTTGTTGGAGAAGAGTCAGCAGCAGTCTTGCGTGCCAGCCAACCGTATCATTGCCGGTTCTCCAACCACGTTCGAATTTCTGCCAGGGCATCTTCGTAAGGCATCCTGCCGCCTGACTTCATGGCTTCGGAGAAAACAGCCTCGCCTACAATTTCTCGCATTTTCGCCCCCCAATAGGCTGTGAGTTTTTCATCCGCCGAGTCGGGCTTGTTCCCTTTTATCTTCAATTCCATTTCGGCAGCGCCAAACAAACGAATTCCTTCCTGTTGTTGTCCCAGTAAAAACCGCAGCACAGCGACAGTTTCTATTGTGGCTTGCATATATTCCCTCAAGTGTGTTTCATCAATGATCCGGGCGGCCTCGGTCAGTTGGGAACGCACCGTCTCCAGGCTGCCCAGCATCAGCGCGGTTCTGGAAAAATTGAGCAGGCCCAGAACGATCCCGGTTGAATCCTCCCGTTCCCGGTCGATCGCCAGTGACTCCTCGAACAGCGGTAGCGCTTTTTCATACTCCTCCCGGATTCGAAATAATTCCGCCAGGTTATTCAGCGCGGCGGATATCGGCCGCTTGTCGGCGATCCGGCGTCCGAGTTCGATGGCTTCTTCATAAGCGCCGATTGCCGCATCATCGTTTCCCTGCAGCATGTACCCCCAGGCTTTCCTTGTGAACGCCATTGCCAATCGCACCTGATCCCCATGGGCTTGAAAAATTGGAAGGCTTTTATCAACATGCTCGATTATGGCAGGGTCGTTCAGGTGCATCGAATAAATGGCGACTCCGTCATGCGTCAGGGCAACCGCCATTGTGTTTTCCTCCTGCATGTTCCTGTCTAACGCTTCACGATACATCCGGGAACCCAGAGAAGCAAGACCGGCATACTGCCAATAATAGCGTGTTCCACCGAGCAATCGAAAGCCCAGTTCTGTTCGGGAGATCGAGCGGCCTGACCAATCGTTTGCCGTGATGATGTTTTCCTGCTCTTCGCTGAGTTTTTTCATCCAAATCCCCTGCTCTTTTCCAAGCAGTTTTGGTTCGGCCTGTTCAGCCATTGCCACAAAAAAAGCGAGGTGATTGTCTCGGATCCTCGCCTCTTCATTCGCCTCCACCAAACGCTCTCGCGCATATACCCGAATGGTTTCGAGCATAAGATAGCGTTCATTTAATTCGTCGAACAGCACAAGTGATTTTTCGACGAGGCGATCGAGCAGGGTCAATCCCTCCTCTTTGTTTTCAGCCACAACCTCGGCGCTTTCAAGGGTCCAGCCGCCTGCAAAGACCGAGAGCCGCCTGAGAAAGATGCGTTCCGGTTCCGAGAGCAAATTCCAGCTCCAGTCGATCGAGGCGCGCAAGGTTTGCTGACGTGGAAGCGCGGCACGATTGCCATCCGTGAGGAGATTGAAACTTTCATCCAGCCGTGACGCGATTTGCTCCGTGGATAATATGTTGACACGCGCGGCGGCCAGTTCGATGGCGAGGGGAATGCCATCGAGGCGTCGGCAGATTTGGGCGACGGCGACGGCGTTCTCGAATGTGAGCGCGAACCTTTCCTGAACGAGGCGGGCGCGTTCGGCAAATAGTTGAATCGATTCGTACTCCATTAATTTCTCGAGCATTCGCTCAACGTCCGGCAGGCCCTGCCCG
>CAYNQA010000222.1:0-5676 GCA_964399225.1 uncultured Anaerolineaceae bacterium | reverse complement strand
GCATCTTCGTCTCTGTCACGTTGCAGATGAAGAAGATTCACTCCGGCCTGCTTGAGGTCCACGCCTGGCCCACGCGCACGCTGGCCGACCAGCTGCAAAGTCTCGAAGATGGCGCGCCGAAATTCGATTACATCGTGGGCTGGCTCGACACGATCACCTCCGACCACGGTCAGATCCACGCCGCAAATTATCTGCACGAGGGCGAAGACCTTGAGGCAGTCAAGACCATCCAACTCGCGTATCAACACCTGCCGAGCCGTCTCTTCGGCGTGATGCCCAAAAGTCTCCTGCATTATTTCATGACGCCCTTCGTCAACAACCTCGGCTGGGGCGCGGTCAACGTTGCCAAATATCTCGCCAGTCAGCGACGTCACGTCTTCCGACAGAGTCACGCCGCCTTTCACTTTTTGCTGGACTATGTGCCCGGCTTCGAACTTTCCTATGGGCGGGATGGACTCATTCAATATCAAAGTTTCTTGCCGAAGGAAACCGCGCTTCAAGCCTGGACCTCGATCCTGACTCGCTCCAAGAAGCTTGGTCTGCCCGCCTACCTCGGCGTGACCAAACGCCACCGCCCGGATCAATTCCTGCTCACCCACGCCGTGGACGGCTTCTCCCTCGCCCTCGACTTCAAGGTCCGCCGCCGCGAGGAGATGTCGAAGATGTTGCAGGACTTTGACAGGATCGTCGTCGAAGCAGGCGGCCGCTTCTACTTCGCCAAGAACAGCGAAACCACCGCCGAAACCGCCCTCGCGTTTTATGGTGAGGAGGCCGTGAAGAAATTCAAGAAACTCAAAAAACGCTGTGACCCGGATGGGTTGCTGGAGTCCGATCTGTATCGGCGTATCTTTGGGAATCGGGAATCGTGAATCGAGATTCGGGGATCGTCCATCGTCCATCGTCCATTGTCAACGTGATTGACCTCGGCCTCATTGATTACGAACGCGCCTGGAAATTACAGGACGAATATGCCGCGGAGATCGCTGCCGGGACTCGCCCACCGACTCTCCTTCTGCTCGAACATCCGCACACGTTCACCTTTGGCAGACGCGGCAACGCCGAAAATCTGCTCTGGTCACCGGAAGAACTGCAACGCCGCGGAGTCGGCGTCCACTGGGTGGATCGCGGCGGCGACGTGACCTATCACGGTCCCGGTCAACTAGTTGGGTATCCACTTCTCCCGCTCAAACCCGTCTCCCAAATTCCCAATTCCTATCCCGAGGATGCTTCCACTTCCCGCATCCCTGATACGGACTACGTCGGCTACATCCGCAATCTCGAGAAGACTCTCATCCTCGCCCTCGCCCGGCTGGGACTGGTTGCCGGTCAACAAACCGGTCTCACCGGCGTTTGGATTCAAGCAGATGTGTACTCGCGGTGCGCGAGGTGCAAGCCCGAGGATAAACAAAAGCCCGCGAAGGTTGCGGCCATTGGGGTCAAGGTGGATGCGAGGGGAGTGTCACGTCACGGGTTCGCGCTGAACGTCAATCCGGATATGGAATATTTCGACGGCATCATCGCCTGCGGACTCGCAGACCACCCCGTAGTGTCGCTGGCCGACCTGCTTGCCCCGCTCCCTTCGATGGACAAGGTCAAAGCTGAAGTGACTGCCGCCTTCCTCGAAACGTTCGGAGTCGATGGCACAAAACCGCGCCAGCCGTCGTTATAACCGTGTCGAATTGACATTCTGACATGAAGCCTGTACACTATGCAAAGAAATTTCTTGAATTCTGGAGGATGGAATGGCTGCAAAATATCAATTGATCATGCGTTCGGGGCCCACGCCCGGTGCGATCTATCCGCTGGATGGCGACCTTCTCACGATCGGCCGTGATTCGGCGAACACCATTCAAATCAACGATGCCGAGATTTCGCGCCGTCATGCACGCCTGCAATTCCAGGGCGGCAAGTATTTGATCGAAGATGCCGGTTCCACCAATGGGACTCATGTCAATGGCCAGCGTTTGGCCGCGCCTTACGTGCTCAAGCCCGGTGACGTAGTCTCCTTTGGCGAAACCATTGTGCTGGCCTACGAGTCCGCGGACTTTGATCCCGGCGCGACCGTGGCCACTTCTCGCGGTGCGGTGCAACAGGCGGCCCGTTCTTCGGCCCCGGCCCCCGCGCCTGCCCAGGCCTATGCAGGCCAGGTCCCGGCCGGACCCGCTTCGGGTCAGCCCGTGAAGCGTGTGAACCCGCTCCCGGTCATCGTTGGGGTGGGCGCGCTCGTGATCGTCTGCGCATGTGTTGTTGCGCTTTTCGTGATTGATTACACCAGCAGCTGGTGCAACGTCTTCCCGTTCATTCAGGGATGTCCATAGCCGATGCCAATCCCCGCCGGGCAGGCGGGGATTTTTTTTGTTTGTAATTCGTAATGTGCGGCGGTTGTCCGTTCTGCAGAATGGGCGTAAAATCAGCCCGACAGCGTTTCAACTGCCGATAGGAAAAAATATGTTACCCGCATCTGATAGTGATTTAGATCCCGACGATAAACAGGGCGCGCCTGACGCGCGCATATTCGCCATTCCGTAGGTCGACGCAACGCGCCTCCTGCGTGGTGGGAATAGTACAGGAGGTCCCATGATCAAATATTTCAAAACCAGCGAACAGACCCTGGTCGAGTTGGACTCGCCGGTCACCGGCACGTGGATTCACGTGGTGGACCCGACTCCCGAGGAGATCAACTATCTCACCGAGGAGCTCGAGGTGTACCCCGAGTTGATCAACTATTCGCTGGACCTCGATGAGATGGCCCGCATCGAGCGTGACGATGATGAGGGTTACACCTTCATCCTGCTCCGCATTCCGCACTATCAGGGCGAGAATGTGGACGTGCCCTATGCCACCGTGCCTCTCGGCATCATCATTGTGGATGGCGTCATTATCACCGTCTGCCGCTACGACACCGACATCACCAGGACGTTGTGCAACGGCAAGTACCGCGGCCTGAAGACCGGTAAGCGTTACCGTTTCGTGCTCTACGTCTTCCTCGAGACCGCCGTGCGCTACCTCGCCCACCTGCGCGACATCAACCGCGCCACCGAGGCGCTCGAAGACCAACTCCAAAAGTCCACGCGCAACCGCGAGGTGCTGGCGTTGGTGAAATACCAAAAGTCCCTCACATATTTCGCCACCGCGCTTCGTTCGAACGAGGTGATGATGGAGCGCGTCCAGCGCATGAAGCTCTTCAATCAATACGATGAGGATGCTGACCTGCTCGAAGATGTGCTCACGGAAAACCAGCAAGCCATCCAGATGACCAGCATTGCCACTGAAATTCTCTCGGGCATGATGGATGCCTTTGCTTCGATCATCTCGAACAACTTGAACGGCGTGATGAAAGCCCTCGCCGCGCTCACCATCATCCTCAACCTGCCGACCATCGTGGCTTCGTTCTATGGCATGAATGTGGAACTGCCCTTCGAGCATTCACCTTTTGCCTTTCCAATCGTGTTGGGCATGGCACTGGCACTCACAGCGGGCGCAGTGTTCGTCTTCGTGAAGCGGGATTGGTTCTAAATGCAGGCCGAACTCCTCCACGATGCGAAAGCCACGCTTGGAGAGGGTCCCGCCTGGGACGAGAAGACTCAAACCCTCTACTGGGTGGACATCCTCGGCAAACGTATCCACGCGTGGCGGGATGGCGTCGACCGGGTCATTCAATTGGATGAGTACGTTGGATGTGTGGCGCCTCGGCGCGACGGGGGGCTGGCCGCGACGTTGCAGGCATCATTCGTAACGTTAGATGTTTCTCGTGGAGACGTTGCATTGCAGCGTCTCCACAGTGTGACCGAACCCGCCACGAACCGTTTCAACGATGGCAAATGTGACCCGGCGGGACGTCTGCTTGCGGGGACGATGGACATGAATGAGAAATCGCCCAGCGGAAACCTGTATTTGCTCGAGACGGGGAAGCCTGTGCGCAAGTTGCTCGATGGCATCCGCATCTCCAACGGCCTGGCGTGGAGTCCAGACTACAAAACGTTTTACTACATCGATACACCCACACGACAGATCCGCGCCTACGATTATGACGTGGAGACCGGCAACATTGCCAACCCGCGTGTGGCGGTCGAAGTCCCCGAAGCGATGGGCTGGCCGGACGGCATGACCAGCGACATGGACGGCAGGTTGTGGGTGGCGCTGTGGGGTGGGGCGCGGGTCGCAAGGTGGAATCCGCTCAACGGTCAGCTTGAAGCGGAAGTGAGCGTGCCCGGGCTGCACACCTCATCGTGCGTCTTCGGTGGTCCGCGGCGGGACGTGCTCTACGTCACATCGGCGCGTGTGGGCATGGACGAAGCGTCGCTCGCAAAATATCCGCTTTCGGGCGGCGTGTTCCAAATCCAAACGCAGACGGTGGGGATGCCCACATTCGAATTTGCCGCGTAGGGATGTTGCAAGGCAACGTCTCTCCCATTACAATCGCTGTATGGAAAAACGCATCGGTTATATCGACATTGCCAAGGGGCTTGGTATTCTTGTCATCGTGCTCGCACACAATGACCTGGCCGCGTATCACCCGACCCTGCACAAGTTCATTTATGCCTTCCACATTCCGTTGTTCTTCTTTTTATCCGGCATGTTCTTCCGTCCGGAGCGCACGTTTTGGGAGACGCTTAAACGCCGCTTCAACACGCTGATGAAGCCGTATCTTTTTGCGTTATTTATGATCTATCTTGGCGAGGCGACCTTTGGCAATATGTCCTTCGAGAACATCGCCGGGCGCATCGCCAAATCCATGTATGCCACCGGCCATTACATAGACTGGGTGCAATTGTGGTTCATACCGCATCTGTTCGCGGTCAGTATGTTTGCATGGCTGGCCTGGCGCGCCGTTTTTGGATATGTCAAAACCGATTGGTTGCGCTGGCCGTTGATGTTCGGCATGTTGGCGGCGGGTGTGTTCATCATGCCTTACTTTTGGCCGTTCACCGCGCCTGTGATCGGCATGGAACTCTATGGCCTGCCCTTTAGTGTGGACATGGTCTTTGTAAGCGGATTCTTTTTCCTGCTCGGATATGAAGTGAACCAGAAGCCGCTCGAGCGGTTTTTTGCCTCACCCTTCGTTCTTGCCGGGACGTTTGGCCTGCTTCTCGTTTGCATTCTTTTTCTTCCCCCTCTCCTTGACTTCAACACGCGCACCTATCCCTCTTTGTGGATCAATACTCTCGAGGCGATCCTGGGGATCACCATGGTCTTGTCATTTGCGCGCAATCTCGAGCTATGGTCAGAGAAGCTTGCTGGAGTATTCAATTATTTTGGCCGTATCTCGCTCGTCATTTTGATCTTCCACGTGCCGATCCAGGAAACCCTTGCTGGAAAATATCTACAGGTTGGCATTCCGCAGGAACTTACCATCTGGCTGGCGTTCGCGAGCGGTGTGTTGATCCCTGCATTGATCTACGAACTTGCCATCCGCCGCAACCCTGTACTGCGCCCATGGTTTGGGTTCCCGTCCGCAGTGGAATAAAGCGATAACTGTCTTTTCTTGCCATGGACTCCCAAAACTCGCCCCGCCCGCGCTTCTGGACACGCGACTCGTCCATTTTGCTGGGCGGGTTTTTTGTGACCATTTTCCTTATCGTTTACATTTGGTGGCCGCTCGCCGAAGAGGTGCTTTCCTATATTGATTGGGAGGGCGAATGGTGGCGCTACATGGACTGGCTGTTGCTCGGCGTC
>CAYNQA010000221.1:0-5684 GCA_964399225.1 uncultured Anaerolineaceae bacterium | reverse complement strand
CACCCTCGACACCTGACACCTGACACCTGACACCTGACACCGAATCACCCGACACCTAACACCTGACACCGAATCACCTGACACCTGACACCGAATCACCCGACACCGAATCACTCCCCTCCCATGAACATCCTCGCCCTCGCCGGCGGAGTCGGTGGCGCAAAACTTGCCCACGGCCTCGCCCAGATCCTGCCCCCCGAAGACCTGACCATCGTCGTCAACACCGGCGATGACTTTGAACACCTCGGCCTCTCCATCTCGCCCGACCTCGACACGGTCTGCTACACCCTGGCCGGTCTCGCCAATCCCGAAACGGGTTGGGGCCGCGCCGGCGAAACCTGGAACGCCATGACCAACCTCAAACGCCTCGGCGCGCCCGATTGGTTCAACCTCGGCGACAGCGACTTCGCGACTCACATCGAACGCACGCGCCGTATCAAAGCCGGTCAACCCCTCTCGCAGGTCACGCGCGACTTTTGCAAGGCCTGGGGCGTGCAGCACACCGTCCTGCCGATGAGCGATGACCCGGTCCGCACGATGGTGGACACCGACGAAGGCGAACTGCCCTTTCAAGAATACTTCGTCCATCGTCACTGCGAGCCGCGCGTGAAATCCTTCCGCTTCGACGGACTGTCCACGGCCTCACCCGCTCCGGGCGTGCGCGAAGCGCTCGAGTCGGCGGACGCCATCGTCATCTGTCCCTCCAACCCGTGGGTCAGCATCGATCCGATTCTCGCTATTCTTGCCCTCACCCCGCCTTCGGCACCCCTCTCCCGAAGTTCGGGAGAGGGGCCGGGGGTGAGGGCAGTCGCCGTCTCCCCCATCATCGGCGGGCAGGCAGTGAAAGGTCCGGCCGCAAAAATGTTTTCCGAGTTGGGCATCGAGCCATCTATACAAGCGGTGGCGAATCACTATGAAAACTTACTTAACGGAATCGTAGTTGATTCGTTGGATTCAAATCTGGCAAAACAGATTAGAATCCCCACGCTCGTAACGAACACTCTCATGAGATCGAACGCAGACCGCGCCCGACTGGCGCAGGAAACATTGCAATTCATCGGAAACATCCAATGACACTTTGGGCCATTGTCCCTGTCAAAGCGCTGAGTCGCGGCAAGTCGCGCCTGGCCGCGGCGCTCAACGAAGAAGAACGCTCGAAACTCAACCAGGATCTACTGGCGCACACCCTCCAAACCCTTTCGCAACTCAAAGAACTCGAACAGGTGCTGGTCGTCAGCCGCGACACGCAGGCGCTCACCATTGCCCGCAACTACGGCGCGCGCACCGTCCGCGAGGATGGACAGCCGCACCTCAACACCGCCTTGACGCGTGCCACCGTCGTCGCAAAAGTGTACGGCACGAGCAGTGTCTTGATCCTGCCCGTGGACCTTCCGCTTCTTTCCGGCGACGATGTGCGGGCTCTGCTCGAGAAAGCCGGTTCGCCCCCGGTCGTGGTCATCGCCCCCGACCGCCACGAGCGCGGCACCAATGCCATGCTCGTCTCGCCGGCCGGCCTGATCGAATACGACTTCGGCGAAGACTCGTTCCAACGTCACTGCGAGGCGGCGCTTAAGGCCGGCGCCCGGCTCGAGATCGTCAAACTCCCCTCGCTCGCCCTCGACCTCGACGTGCCCGAAGACCTGCAAGAGTTGGTCAATTCGCTGCAAGTGGAAAATTAGAAATCCGTCATTGCGAGCCGCGTTCGTGGCGGCGAAGCAATCGCCAGGGTGTGGGGACTTTCTCCTCCCTGGCGCGGAGATTGCTTCGTCGGGAGTACCCTCCTTGCAATGACTGGAACAGTTTTCTAAAAACATTCGACCAACCACTTAATAATCGTTGCGTGCTCCCATCCGAGAATCATATCGAGACCCCGCTGGTCGAGTATCAAGACCAGCAACAAAATACGAACCGAGGAGAATGCCATGACCGAAAGAGTTGCACTTTACCTGCAAGACTCGCACGACCTGCGCGACGGACTCGACTACGCCAAATACGCCGAAGAAAAAGGCTTCGAGGCCGTCTGGCAGGCGGAAAGCCGCCTCGTGCGCGATGCCATTGTCCCGATGGCCGCCTATGCCGCCGTGACCAACAAGATCAAGGTCGGCTCGGGCGTGATCAACAACTGGACGCGCAACATCGGCCTGCTCGCCGCCACCTTCCTCACCCTCGATGACCTGGCTCCCAACCGCGTCATCTGTGGTCTCGGCGCATGGTGGGACCCGCTAGCCAAAAACGTCGGCATTGACCGCAAGAAACCGCTCACTGCCATGAAGGAGACCGTGCAGGTCATGCGCCGCCTGCTCAACCTCGAGCGCGTCTCGTTCGATGGTGAGTTCATCCACGTCAAGGACATCGAACTGGATGTGGTCTACGGCCGCCGCGAACCGCGCAACGTGCCCATCATGATCGGCGCCACCGGCGACCAGATGATGGAGTTGACCGGCGAAGTCGCCGACGGCGCCGTGCTCAACTACTGCGTGGCCCCCGAATACAACGACAAGGCCATGGAACTGCTCCAGAAGGGCCTCACCAAATCCGGCCGCAAGATGGAAAACTTCGACCGCCCGCAGCTCATCGTCTGCTCGGTGGATGAGGACCACGACAAGGCCATCAACTACAGCAAGATGCTGCTCTGCCAGTACATCGCGCAACAGCCGCACATCGCCAAGGCCTCCAACGTCTCCGACGATGTGGTGCATGAGATCCAATCCATTCTCGGCTGGCCCGCCACCAAGGAACAGGTCATGAAAGCCAAAGACCTCGTCCCGGATGAACTGGTCCACAAGATCACGGCATCGGGCACGCCCTCTGAGGCCAAGGCCAAGGTCGAGGAATACAAGAAGCGCGGCTGCACCTGCCCCATCCTCTATCCGGTCGGCGGCAACTTCAAACTCCTGATCGACACCTTCGCGCAGAAATAACGCGAGCGGCCTGCTCTTGTGGGTCTTCCAAGGATTTCACCACGGAGCGCACGGAGATCACAGAGAAACCCTCCTGAAAACAACTCTGTGGCCTCGTGTTCTCTGTGGTGATTTTTATTGCAGCCAACCAACCATCCTGATATTCCTGACAATCCGCGTGAAAAGACATGACGGCAGGCTCTACAAGAGCCTGCCGTTTCTTCATACAATCCGCCTGCTATCAAATTCACCTAAGGAGATACGAATGCGCAAGTTTAATTCGAAGTTGGCCGCCGCGCTATTGCTGTTGGCTGTGATCGTTTCAGCGTGCAGCCCGGCGTCCACGCCGGCACCCGCTACGCAGGCGGTCACCGAAGCGGCGGCGGAGCCGGTCACGTTGAAGCTCGCCGTCCTGCCGATCATTGACACTTTACCGATGTACGTCGCGCAACAGGAAGGCTTGTTCGCGAAGCATGGCGTGAACGTGGAGTTCGTCCCCGTTGCATCCGCCCCCGAACGCGACCAGTTGCTGGCCGCAGGTCAGGCCGATGGCGCCATTAATGAAACCCTGGCTGTGATGAACTTCAACAAAGAGGCCGTGCAATTGCAGGCCGTGCGTTATGCGCTCGTCCCCACCGAGGGCCATGGTCACTTCTTTATTCTGGCGTCTGGCAAGAGCGGCATCACCACCACCGACGGATTGAAAGGCGTGGAGATCGGCGTCTCGCAAGGCACCGTGATCGAATACGTCACTGAGCGCCTCCTGCAAGCCGAAGGCCTGACCGCCGATGACATCAAGACCATCGCCGTGCCGAAGATCCCCGACCGCATGTCCCTGCTCGCATCGGGCGAACTCAGCGCCGGCGTGCTCCCCGATCCGCTCGCATCGCTGGCGGTGCAACAGGGCGCGGTCATCGTTGCCGATGATTCCACTCATCCCGAATACGGCTTCAGCGTGATCTCCTTCCGCAAGGATGTGATCGATGCCAGCCCCGAGGCCATCAAGGGTTTCCTTGCCGCCATCGAAGAGGCCACCGCCCTGCTCAACGCGGACCCGTCCAAATACAACAGCCTGCTCAGCGAACAGAAACTTGTCCCCGAACCGCTGATCGGAAAATTCCAGGTGCCGCCCTTCCCCGCCGCGGGCGTGCCCACCGAAGCCGAATGGGCTGACGCACTCGCCTGGGCGATCGAAAAGGGCATGCTGACTGCCGACGTTTCATACGCCGACTCGGTCAACGCCGCGCTTCTGCCATAATTGAATCACTGGGCGAACCCGTTGGGGCGAACCCGTTTGGAAGAACCCGTTGGGGCGAACCTGCGTGTTCGCCCTCTACCTCCACCACCAAAGGGGCAGACACGCAGGTCTGCCCCTACGTTTATCACCATGATCCTCACCCGCAACCTGACCTTCTCCCATCCCCACTCGACCCCCATCTTCCAGGATTTCAACTGGACGGTGCAACGCGGCGAAACGTGGACGGTGCTCGGCCCGTCGGGCTGCGGCAAGACCAGCCTGCTCTATCTTCTCTCGGGTCTTTCCCGACCCCAAAGCGGCTCGCTCGAACTGGACGGACAGCCCCTCACACGTCCGCGCCCGCGCACGGGGTTGATCCTGCAAGATTACGGCTTGCTTCCCTGGGCCACCGTTCGCCAGAACGCCGAGCTGGGACTCAAGGTCTGGCAATTCTACGGACCCGACGGCACCCACGCCCCGCGCGATCACGCCGCCGACCGTGATGTGACCACCTGGCTAGAACGCCTTGGCATGGCGCAATTCGCAGAGAAGTATCCCGCGCAACTCTCCGGCGGCCAACGTCAACGCGCCGCCATTGCCCGCACCCTCGCCCTGCAACCCGACCTGCTCCTGATGGATGAGCCCTTCTCCTCGCTCGATGCCGTCATCCGCGAGGACTTGCAGTCGCTGACCCTCGACCTTTGCGCCGAACAAGGCCTGACCCTCGTCATGGTCACGCACGCCATCGAAGAAGCCGCCATGATGGGACGCAAGATCCTGGTGCTTGGCATGCCGCCAAACCGAACCCCGCGCGTGTTCGAGAATCCCAACGCAGGCACAAAAGAATTTCGTCACAGCAGTGAATATTTTGAGTTGTGCAAATTACTGCGCTCGGAGTTAAACCATGAAGCGGCGTGACATCCTATTCGCCGCCCTCGGTCTGGCCTTGCTCTGGCAGGTCGCGGCCATGCTCTTGAATCGCTCGATCCTGCCGACTCCGATCGAAGTGATAAAAGTGTTTTTCGCAGAACTGGCAACCGGTCAGCTCTTCGATCACGCACTGGCCTCCTTGTGGCGCGTCGTGGCTGGGACAGTCTTGTCCGTCCTCACAGCTGTTCCAGCCGGGCTGGCCATCGGCGGCTCGAAGACGGTCAACCGCATCTTCTCCCCGATCATCTACCTGCTCTACCCCATCCCCAAAGTGGTGTTCGTGCCGATCATCCTGCTCTTCCTCGGCATCGGCGACACCGCCAAGATCGCCATCATCTTTCTGATCCTGTTCTTCCAGATCGTCGTCCTCGTCCGTGACCAGGCGGCGGCGCTGCCTCCCCAGTTGTTGCAAAGTCTGCGCAGCCTCGGCGCGGGACGGCGCGCGCTCTTCCGATTCGTTTATCTCCCCGCGAGTTTGCCCGCCATCCTGACCGCGCTTCGTCAATCCGTCGGGACGGCGGTCGCTGTGCTTTATATCGCCGAGCTATTCGCCACCACCCGCGGGCTCGGATATTACATCTACTACGAAGGCAGTACGCTCCTTAATTATCCCGCCA
>CAYNQA010000220.1:0-5696 GCA_964399225.1 uncultured Anaerolineaceae bacterium | reverse complement strand
CTAGTGCAAGCCCATGCCCGAGTCGTGTGCCATCGCCATGGATATTGCCGGTGAACGCGACCCATCGCGTTGTGTGATGATCGATGACCTGCCGCGCACGGTCCGCGCCGCGCGGGAGGCGGGACTGTGCGGCATCCTCTACGGCCAGCGCGAGCCGCACCCCGACGCCGACGCAACCTTCGTGGATTGGGCGCGCCTGCCCGAATTTTTGAATGGGAGAAAACCATGATCGAGAAAATCAACGCCCTGCTCGATAACCCCGCCTTTTTGATCATCGCCCTCGTCGCCTCGCTGACGTACATCATCCTCAACATGGTCTTCGCTGCGTCCATTATGCGCGGCCAGAAGGATAATATTGCCGAAGTCTCCAACCGCGATCAAAGGGCCATGGATGAATTACATCGCCTGGTCGAAGGCTTGAAAGATAAGGAAAAATAGAATCGCAGTTCTTATGCAAAATCTACAATTGATTCATAAGCGCTTAATCCCTGCATGATAATCTTGCGTGTAATTTGTAAAGGAGTGTCCTGTGAATAAAGGTTTAAAAATTGGTTTGGGTCTGTTCTTCGCTCTTATCCTGTTGACGGGAGCATTCTCTGGCGGTTTCCTGGTCGGTCATTTTGTCGGATTGCCCGGAGGCGCTGATTCTTCCTCGACGGTGACGGATACCCCTGCTCCCGCGCAATCTTCGGCCAGCCCGGAAGAATTGCAGGCGCTCTTTCAGCCCTTCTGGGAGGCTTGGGACCTGGTACATGCAGAGTATGTAGACCAGCCTGTGGATGATGTGGCCCTCATGCGCGGCGCCATTAAAGGCATGTTGGAAACGCTCGGCGATCCCTATACCTCTTTCATGGACCCGGATGAATATGCCAGCTTCAATACATCCCTCTCCGGCGAGTGGGAGGGGATCGGTGCGTACGTGGATAC
The DNA here is from genome assembly GCA_964399225.1 of uncultured Anaerolineaceae bacterium. Lineage (GTDB taxonomy): Bacteria > Chloroflexota > Anaerolineae > Anaerolineales > Villigracilaceae > Denitrolinea. The sequence goes on along the minus strand of CAYNQA010000220.1, from coordinate 4,769 downwards.
ATCCACTGAATATCTGACCGTGATCACTCCCATCCCCGGTTCGCCCGCCGAAGCGGCTGGGCTGCGCAGCGGTGATGTTGTCATCGCGATTGACGGCAATGACATGACTGGTGTGGATCCGGAAGTGGCGCGCAAGCAGGTGTTGGGTCCGGCTGGAAGCGTGGTGACGTTGACGATCAAACGCGGCGAGGATGTCCCCTTCGATGTCAAGATCACGCGTGCGAAGATCGTCATCAAGAGCGCCGAAGGCAAGATGCTCGAAAACGATATCGCCTACGTGCAGATCACCACTTTTGGCGAGAAGACCTCCGCCGAGTTGAATGACGCGCTTGAGACACTGATGGCGCAAAATCCCAAAGGCCTGATCCTTGACTTGCGCAACAATGGCGGCGGCTATTTGCAGACTGCTGTGGAAGTCGTTTCGCAATTCGTACCGGGTGACCAGGTTGTGATGTATGAGCAGTATGGCAACGGCGAACGTGACACATATGTTTCGCTTGGCGGCGGCCTCGCCACGGACATTCCGATCGTAGTGCTGATCAATGAAGGTACCGCCTCAGCCTCGGAGATCGTGGCCGGCGCATTGCAGGATCTTGACCGTGCCAAACTGGTCGGTGTTGTGTCGTATGGCAAGGGTTCGGTGCAATTGCCCGTCATGCTCTCGAATGAGCAGGGTGCAGTGAAAATCACGATTGCCAAGTGGCTGACCCCGGACGAGCGTTTGATCCACGAGATCGGCCTGGAGCCTGATGTCTACGTGGTGATGACCGAAGATGACTACATAAACGAGCTGGATCCCCAACTGGACGCAGCTATTGAAACCTTGCTGGCCATGTTGGTTGGGCAACCTGTTCCGACCTCCATGCCGACTGTCACACCTGCGGCCACACCTTAGCTCAAATATTTAATGGCAGGCTTGTAAAAGCACCCTGCTTCAAAAGAGGTAACCCATGTTCTTCGATCCTACCTATCTTTTCTGTGTTGCTCTCCCCACGCTCATTTTGATGGGCGCGACTTCCTGGTATGTGAAGTCTGCCTATAATAAATGGAGCAAGGTCCGCAACACCAGCGGCCTGACCGGTGCCCAGGCGGCCCAGCAATTGATCTCGCGCGCAGCCTACGCCGGCATCGATGGCGCGGATGGATTGCGCAATGTGCGCCTGATGGGCATCGGCGGCGACCTGACCGATCACTACGACCCGCGCGACAAGACCCTGCGGCTTTCGCCCGGCGTCGCCAACGTTCCCTCGGTGGCGGCTGTGGCGATCGCGGCGCATGAACTCGGTCACGCCATGCAGGATGCGGAAGGCTATTTCCCGATGCGTCTGCGCGGGGCACTTGTCCCAGCCGTGAACATCGGCTCGAACCTCGGCTGGATTCTGATCGTAGCCGGCCTGATCTTCAACTGGACCGGCCTGGCTTGGGCGGGCGTGATCGCTTTCTCTATGGGTGCGCTCTTTGCCCTGGCGACTCTGCCTGTTGAGTTCGACGCCTCGGCTCGCGCCAAACGCATTCTCGCTGAAAGCGGAATCGTCCGCACAGACGAAGAGATCCGCGGTGTGAACAATGTTCTCAACGCCGCCGCCCTCACCTACGTGGCTGGACTTATCACCGCCGTCATGCAGTTGCTCTACTACGTGATGCTCGTCTCCGGTATGGGCCGCCGCCGGGATTAAATTTCCCTCCTGAAACCAGGTTTCTAACAGAAACCTGGTTTCTTTATTATAGGTATAATTCCTTCCAATGAAGAAGCTCATCGTTGTGCTGCTTCTTTTCCTCGGCGTGGCCGTCGTGGCCCTAAGCTTTGGGGAATTGGAGACCACTGTTGCAACACTGCAAAAAGCGCACCTGCGTTATCTCTTCATTGCGCTTGCCCTGCACACTCTCTGGCTTCTCAACATCGGCTTGACCTACAAATCCATTTATCATCTGCTTGGTATCGAAGAGGGGCTTCAGCGCATCACCCTTGTTGCGGCCGCCTCCAACTTCGTCAACATCGTCGCGCCGACCGGGGGAGTGAGCGGGATCGCCCTCTTCGCCGCTGAGGCCCGTCAACGCGGTTACCCCACCGGCAAGGCCACTCTGGCAGGCGCACTTTTCCTCTTCGTGGATCAGGTCGGCTTTCTGATCGTTCTCGCCCTTGGCTGGATCGTGCTCATCCGCCGCAATGACTTGAACGCAGGTGAGATCTCCGCATCGCTCCTGCTCCTGGCGGCTGCTTCCATCTTTGGCTTTTTACTATTCCTTGGCTATCGCTCCGCCGATGCGCTAGGCAACGCACTTGCGCGTATCGCCCACGCCATCAACCGCGCCTTGCGCATCTTCCTTCATCGCGATTATCTGAGCGAAGACCGTGCACATGCGTTTGCCGCCGAGGTGGCTGAAGGACTTGCAGACCTGCCTGAGCACTCGGTGCGAAACCTGGTGCGGCCTCTGGCTTATGCGCTCATCAACAAAACCTTGTTGATTGGCATCCTGGTTTGTGCCTTCCTTGCGTTCGATGTACCCTTCTCGGCTGGCACGATCATTGCCGGGTGGGCCATTGGTTACCTCTTTCTCGTCGTCTCGCCGACCCCGAACGGGATCGGCGTCGTGGAAGGTCTCATGCCGCTCACGCTCACCAGCCTGCGGGTCCCGTATGAAGCGGCAGTGGTTGTCACCCTCGCTTATCGCGCCGTCTCGTTCTGGTGGATGCTCGCCGTCGGCGCGTGGGCCTTCCGCCATCTTCACCTTGCTAACAACTGAACAATTGCCAGAAAGGAATCTCTCATGGACAAACACTTCGAAGAATTACTCCTGCAATACGCGCACGATGACAATGCCTCCCATCGCCAACAGATCGAAACGCAATTGTGGAAGGATTTCGGCGTGGTTAAGTCGGTGCTGGTGATGGACCTCTCCGGCTTCTCCCTGCTCACACAGAAATACGGTGTGGTGCACTATCTCTCGATGGTGCGTCGTATGCAGATCATCGCCAAACCCATCATCGAAGACCACGGCGGGGATGTGGTGAAGTTCGAAGCCGATAACTGCTTCGCCATGTTCGCTGAACCCTTTGCCGCTGTGCGCGCTGCTGTGGCCCTCAACCACGCCTTCGAAGAGATCAATTTTTACACACAGGAACAGTTCGATATCCGCGTGGCCATTGGCATCGATCACGGCGACGTGCTCTTGATCGGCGGCCCGGATTATTTTGGTGAAATCGTCAACACTGCCAGCAAGCTTGGCGAAGATGAAGCCCGCCCCGGCGAGATCCTCATCACAGAGCGTGCCTTCGCCCTGCTTCCCGCTGACGCACAGATCCTGGCTGACCATGTTCAACTCGATATTGGCGGCGTCGTCATCCCGGCTGCCTCGATCCGCTATTAAATCGTAAGGCGGACGCTTGCACCGCACGCAGGTGTCCGCCCCACCTTCATGTCCCTCGCTTCCCTCCTCGCGCGCTGGAAAACGGATTCTGCCACCACACCGAATCTCTCTGCCTGGCGGACCATCTCCCCGCGCCCCGCGGACCTTGCCCCACTCCCGCCTCTTCCCGACCCCATAGCGGGTGCCCTCGCCCAACGCGGAATCCACGCCCTCTACTCGCACCAGGCCGCCGCTTTCGAAGCGGCGCGCCGCGGAGATAATGTAGTACTCGCGACAAGCACAGCCTCGGGGAAAACGCTTGCGTACAATTTGCCAGTCCTTACTGCGCTCAGCGAAGACTCGCAAGCGCGTGCGCTGTATTTTTTCCCCACTAAAGCGCTGACTCAAGACCAACTCTCCAACCTGCAAACATTTCAACCTGCAAATATTCAAACAGCGATCTACGACGGGGACACACCTCAAACGCAACGCCAGCAGATCCGCAAGACCGCACGCATCCTGCTGACAAACCCCGACATGCTCCACACGGGAATCCTCCCGCACCACACCAACTGGGACGAGTTCTTTCGCCACCTGAAGTTCGTGGTCATAGACGAATTGCACACCTATCGCGGAGTCTTTGGTTCGCACGTTGCCAATGTCATCCGCAGACTAAAGCGTGTAGCCGCTTTCCATGGCGCGCACCCGCAATTCATCCTCACATCCGCCACGATCGGCAATCCCAAAGAACTCGCGGAACGATTGATCGAAGAACCGGTCACGCTTATTGACCGTGACGGTTCCTCGCGCGGTGAGCGCCACTTCCTGATCTTCAACCCGCCCATCGTGGACGAGTCTATTGGTCTGCGCAAGTCCGCTTTTGAAGAATCCGTCCGTCTCGCGGGTGATCTGCTCGACAACGGCATTCAAGGAGTCATGTTCGCGCGCACGCGGCGGAGTGTGGAAATCCTGCTCAAACGGTTGACAGAAACAAGTACAGGTGCATGGAGAAATCCGCCAATCGAAAACCCGATTCGAGGCTATCGCTCCGGCTATCTCCCCAGCCAACGCCGCGAGATCGAGAGGGGACTCCGCGATGGAAGCACCCGCTTGGTGGTAGCCACGAACGCGCTCGAGTTGGGCATCGATATTGGCGGGCTGGGCGCAGCCATCCTGGTGGGATATGCCGGCAGTATCTCGTCCACATGGCAGCAGGCGGGACGTGCCGGGCGAGGCGATGATCCGGCCGTAGCGGTGCTGGTCGCGTCGCCCAACCCTCTCGATCAATTCCTTGCGCATCATCCCGAATATTTTTTTGGCCAATCGCCCGAGCAGGCGTTGATCAACCCCGATCATTTGCTCATTTTGCTCGAGCACTTGCGATGTGCATTGTTCGAGTTGCCGTTCAAACAGGGAGAGGG
>CAYNQA010000219.1:0-5716 GCA_964399225.1 uncultured Anaerolineaceae bacterium | reverse complement strand
GCGTGATCGGCAAGGAAAAATGCCCGATCATGGATACGTGGTGGCAGACCGAGACGGGTAACTTCATGATCACCCCAACTCCCGTCGTGCCTCTCAAGCCCGGTTCGGGCACCCGCCCATTCTTTGGTCAGGAAGCGGAGATCGTGGACGAGCAGGGCAATCCCGTCGCGGACAACACCGAGGGTTATCTCGTGCTCAAGAATCCGTGGCCTGGCATGCTCCGCACCATCTTCGGCGATGACGAACGCTATGTGAATCAATACTGGTCCAAATTCCCAGGACGCTATACCGCAGGCGACTCAGCCAAGCGCGACTCGGACGGCTACTACTGGATCATCGGCCGCGTGGACGATGTGATCAAGGTCTCCGGCCACCGTTTGGGGACAGCGGAAATTGAGTCCGCGCTGGTCAGCCATCCCGCAGTCGCTGAAGCGGCGGCGATCGGACTTCCGCACGAGGTGAAAGGTCAGGCCATCTACACGTTCGTCCTGCTTCGCTCTGGCTTCACTGGCTCGCCCGAACTCTCGGAGGAATTGCGCCAGCACGTCTCGAAGCACATGGGACCGATCGCCCGTCCCGAAGATGTGAAATTCGTAGACAAACTGCCCAAGACCCGCAGCGGCAAGATCATGCGCCGCGTATTGAAAGCCCGCGCGCAAGGGTTACCCGAGGGCGATATTTCAACGCTAGAGGAGTAGAGAATAGAGAACAGAGAGTAATCCCTGCCGTACCCGTGTATCTGTGTACGTGTTTATTTGTGTATCTTGGCAGCTCGTCCATTCAATCTAACAGGAGAATACAAAATGTCAGTCTTTCGCAAACTTGGAAATGAGCTCGTGCTCGGAGCGCTGATCGCCATCCTCAGCGTGTTCACCGCCTTCGCAAGTTATCAAGGTGCCATGTCGGACTCGAAGCAGAATGAATTCGAGATCTCGGGGATGAAGAATCTGAACGACGGCAATGCCTCGTATCTGGAAGCCAACCAATTCATTGTTTACGACTACAGCATGTACGATGGCTGGTACACCACGGATGATGAAGCAAAAGCCGAATACTACGAGGAGAATTACTCCGAGCAGTTGATCGCGGACCTGACAGTCAATCCTGACAACCCCTTCAGTGAAGCCTACTACGACGCGATGTACGCCGAAGCCTACGAATACTGGGACGAATCGGACACCCAATTCGAGACCGCCGGTCAATGGGACGAGCGCGGCGACCAGTTGCAGTTGGTGATGCTGCTCATGGCCCTCGGCCTGACCTTCGCCGCCTGGGCCTCCCTGCTCAAGGATGAAAGCAACCTGCGCCCAATGTTCAGCCTGTTCGCCATCATCATGCTCGTGGTTGGACTGGTCACATATCTGGCCGTACCGGTGGTTGGATAGTTCAGTTCGTAGTTGATAGTTGACAACAACCCCGCGGCGGGACGTGATGTCCAAGTCGCGGGGGTTTTGATTTGCAAAACAGGAGACCTTCGATCAATTCTCGGCGGGGTCACAGACCCGCGCCAAGAAAGTATTTCAACGGGAATTTATTCGTTCGCAAACCTTTCCAACACCTAATCACTAGATAATACTAACAGCAGTGTTGTTGAGCATCCCAAAATAATGCTTATAGCTAATAAGAGTATCCCCCAAAAAACAGCAACACCCTTTCTTGTAGTTAAAAGAGATCCTATGAGGAAATATCCTGGGCTGGAGATAATTAATCCTAACAACACGACAACCCACCTAAGTTCGTTATTTATTAAAGATGGGCTGGCCCAATGCGATATCAAAGACACAGACATTTCAAAGCCAAAGAAGTAAAAAGATCTAATAAACCAACCAAATAGGCTTGGCCTAATTAAATCTTGCCCCATTAGGGCTTGCAGAATCTCCACAGGCAAAACCATTAACCACAAGAGTAACACGAGTAATATCCCGCCAACACACCAGTCCGGGGCATTTGGAAATTTTTTCTTCACGAAACGATTGAGTATCATATTTGCCTCATCGGATACTTTCTGACAAGCAGGAAATTTTGTTGTCTTTGGGGTATCTACTTTCTCTAGCCCCCAATAGGCTTCAAGGATGATTATAACAATGAACATCTGCTCTTCCGTGGAACAAAAAAAGAACATGCTGGGAAGTTTTTGCAGAAAGCAACAATATGGAAAGAAGGGGTTGATATGCATTATCAAGATTCGGTAAACAAAAAGACGCGTCCCCAGCGCGCCTTTGTCTTTACTACTATCTACTCTCTGTTCCTTACTCTCTGAACTACCCCCGACTCCTCCCCAACATATCATCACTGACCTCATCCAGCTTCAGGCTAATCACCTGACTCGCCGAATCGCGTCCCATCGTCACACCATAGATCACATCCGCCGCTTGCACGGTATTGCGATTGTGCGTGATGACCACGAACTGCGTGTCCTTGCTCAACTCGCGCAGGAGGTCACGGAAGCGGCCGACGTTGGCTTCGTCGAGCATCGCATCCACTTCGTCCATCACACAGACCGGGGTCGGCGAGACTTTGAGCAGGGCGAAGACCAGCGCGATGGCGGTCAGCGAGCGTTCACCGCCGGAGAGCAAGGCCAGTCCCTGCTCGCGACGGCCGGGCAGTTTCGCTTCGATCTCGATTCCTGTTTCCACTAAATTTTCGGGGTCGGTCAATGTCAATCGCGCCGAACCGCCACCGAACAACTTGATGAAGATGTTGCGGAACTCATTCGCGACCAACTCAAAGGTCTTGTGGAACTCGCGCTGGGTCAGGTCGTCCAACTCGGCGATCACCTGGCGCAGGTCCGCTTCGGCTTTCTTCAAGTCCTCGGTCTGTTCCTTCATGAACGTGTAGCGTTCCGACTCGGCTTGATATTCCGTTTGCGCTTCGGGGTTCACTGCGCCCATGCGCCGCACTTGCTGACGCGCGCGCGATAACTGGTCTTCGAGCTCGGGCGAGAGTTCAGTCACCACGGGCAACTGCTCCACCATGCCATCCAACGGCAGCGGCACCGGTCCCGACACGTTTTCGCGATAATCAAATTGCACTAAACCAAAATCGTCTTCGATGCGCACGCGCAGGGAGTTCAACGCTTCCTGTCGGCGCGACACTTCCAACTGCATCTGTCCCAGCGCGCGCTCGGCATTCGTCATCGAACGCTGCGCCTCGGCCTCCTGCGCCTGATATTGTAGTTCCTGTTGTTCTGCCGTCTCCACATCTTTTTCGGCGGGCTCCATTTGCACGCGCAGAGTTTCGATCTGCTCGCTTAACTCGGCCTCGACCTTGCGGTACGACTCTTTTTCCACGTCCAGGTCGCGCAACGTCTGCGCGGTCTCTTCGAGTTTCTTCGCCACGTCCGATTTCTGCGTGGACAATCGTTCGGTCGCCGTGTCGCGTTCCATGCGACGATTCAACGCTTCAGCGAGTCCGCCCTTCGCAACCGCCTCGCGCGCCGTCCAATACGTGACCTGTTCCTGAATTTCTTCGATGGACAAAGCCACCAGTTCCGACGTCAACGTGCGGACAGTTTCGTGGCCTTCGCTGGCCTTCGCTTCATTCTCGGAGATCAAGCCTGCCGCGCGTGCCCGGTCCGACTCGGCCTGCGAACGTTCCCCGCTCAACGCCTCAACCTGACTCTTCGCGAACTCCGCCTGCCGCCGCGCCGACTCGACCTCAAGCGCGATCTTCTGCTCGTTCTCGCGCGCCGTTTCCAGCTTTGCCCTCATCTCGCGGGCAGTCGCTTCCGCCCGCCCCTGCTCCCCGCGCGCAGACTCGACCTGCGAGGTCAATGCCTGCAACGAAGATTCCAGTGCGGCCAACGACTCAGCGACGGAAGCCAGGGAGGCCTGCACCTCGCGTCGTTGGCGTGGCCGGCTCAACGGTCCGGAGCGAGGCGCTTTGCCCGCCAGGATCAAACCGTCCGCGCGGAAGACTTCGCCGGCGAGGGTCACCACACGTCCATGTGTTGGAAGTCCGGGTACCAAACGTCGCGCGGCATTTCTATTTTTCACAACGAGCGTATTCCCCAGCAGCAACTTCGTGGCTATACGAAGATCGTCAGGGATGGTTAAAAGCGAGGTCGCTACGCCCAAGCAGTCGGGATCGTCGGGCGCGGAGAAATACGCAGCATTCGGATTGGCGTCGAGCGGCAGGATCGCGGCACGGCCTTCGCCCTGCTCCAGCATGTTGAGCGCTTCATCCACAGACTCGGCGCTAACGAGGATCGCATCGAGCGAATCGCCGAGAGCGGCGGAGATGGCGGTCTCGAGTTCGGCAGGGACATCGAGAGCGGCGCTAAGGGCGCCACGCGCGTTGAGGCGGGATTGTCGCGCCGCATCGAGCAGGAGGCGCGCACCTTCGGCGTAACCAGCGAGCGAGGCCTCAGCCTGTTCGATGACATCCAATTGCGCTTGCAAGCGGGCTTGCTCGGCTGTGCGTGAATCGCGCTTTTGCGTGCTCTCGCGCAATTCTGTTTCAAGCATCGCCACTGTTTGCCGTCTGCCGTCTGCGGTCTGCTCCGCATCGGTCAATTCCAACTCGGCGCGTTCGCGTTTTGTGCGCGCGTTGTTTAATTGCGATTCGACTTTTCGCAGCGCCTCGTCGGCGGTCTGAATGGCGGCCTGCGCCAATTCTAATTTTTGATTGAGGGATTCGATGCGCGCTTTGAGCTCGTCCATGCGGGCGAGGGCTTCGGCGCGTTGTGTGTTCATGGTGGCGATCTGCGTCCGCGCTTCGGTGAGACGTGCTTCAGCGGCGACGCGCTCGGCCTGACGCGCCTGCAATGCAGTCTGTGCCGCGAGCAACTGCGTGCGGGCTTCTTCGTGCTCGCCCTGCAAACGGGCAGCTTCCTGCTCGGCTTCGATCACGCGTTCACGAGCGAGTGTCTCTTCACCAGCGGCGCGTTCCTGTTCTTGCAACAAGGATTGCTGGGTGGCAAGCAATGCACGGCGGCGTTCTTCTAGCACGGCCAACTCGCGGCTGAGATCCTGCTTGCGGTTGTGAACATCCGCAGATTCGCGGTGCCAGGCATTGAGGCGGGCGCGCAAACCGGTCAACCGCTCGCGGAAGCCGCCAAACTCCGATTGGACTTTGGCATAAGCTTCGCGAGCCTCGCGGGTGCGCCAGTCCTGCTGGCGTGAACCGGCCTGTGCATCGGTCAGGTCTTGCTGGGCGTGGTGCCAGTGGTAGCCGTACCAATCAAGCAACAACACTTTGAGGTCAGCTTGTGCGTGCGAAAATTCGGCGGCGCGTTTGGCCTGACGTTCCAGAGAGCGCAGACGCGGTTCGAGTTCGGCGAGGATGTCGAGAACGCGTTCGAGGTTGCGTTGGGTGGTTTCAAGACGCTTGAGCGCATCCTCGCGGCGCACGCGATACAGACCAATTCCGGCGGCCTCTTCAAACAAGCGACGACGCTCATCCGCTTTGAGGGCGAGGGAGGCGTCCACAAGTCCCTGACCGAGGATGGTGTAGGTGCGTTCGCTCAGGCCGGCGGCGGCCAGCAACTCGTTCAAGTCACGTAAGCGGACCTGTTGTCCGTTCAGCAAATATTCGTTGTGACCGTCGCGGTAGGCACGGCGGGTCATCGCCACTTCGGAGAAGTCCACCGGCAGCCAACCGGTCGTGTTGTCGAAGACGATGGTAGCGGAGGCCATGCCCGCCTTGGCACGTTGTTCGGATCCGGCGAAGATCATGTCTTCGGTCTTCTTGCCGCGCAAGAGACCATAGGACTGTT
>CAYNQA010000218.1:0-5723 GCA_964399225.1 uncultured Anaerolineaceae bacterium | reverse complement strand
GCGCCCGACGGCGGATTCTACAACTTGTTGCCCAATGATATTACCGAAGAAACGTGACCCCAGATTCATCACCATACGCCGCGGAGGGACGTTGACCGACTCCGACCATCACTTGCTCGCCCTGTGGGCCGCAACGTGTGCGGAACATGTCCTTCACCTATTCGAGTCGGCGCGACCTTCCGACTCGCGGCCTCGTCACGCGATCGCCCAGGTTCGGGCATGGACTCGCGGCGAAGTCTCGATGATGCAAGCCCGAGCGGCGGGTGGCCACGCCATGGCAGCCGCCAGAGACTTGCGCGGAGCTGCGAGAGAAGCGGCCTATTCCGCCGGACAAGCCGCGGTAGTGGCGCATGTTGCGGCACATGAGTTGGGCGCAGCCGCTTATGCGATCAAGGCTGCGCGGGCGGCCGGCATTGAGAATAAACTGGAGCACTCTGGCCGCCTGGAATGCCAGTGGCAACGCGAGCAGTTGCCGGATGCGATTCGCGATCTTGTTCTCGACGATCAGCGGCTGCGAAATGAAATCTGCTGGTTCGTATTCGATTGCTAAGATGTACAAAAAAAAGAAAAAGAGCAGGTAACGCAAACCGTTACACAACCCCGCAATACAAACTCCCGCAGGATTTCTGCGGGAGTTATCGTTTACGTTGCTATTGCGCAACCATCCAACTACAAACCTATCGAACTACAAAGCCGCCTACGCTTTAATGATCCCCTTCCGAATCGCGTACCTCACCAACTCCGCACGCGAGTGGAGATTTAATTTGCGCATGATGTTCTCGCGGTGGCGCTCCACCGTCTTCGTACTGATGACCAGCTTGCTCGCAATGTGATCGTTCGCCGCGCCCTCGGCCAGCAGCGATAGCACTTCCTGCTCACGGTCGGTCAGGCCGTCGAGTGTGGGCTTATTCTCCACGGCGCGTTCCTGCGAGAGATAATCCTTCACCAGCAGTTTCGCCAGCGACGGATACAAATACACCTCGCCCTTCGATGCGGCGCGGATGGCGGTCAACAATTCCTCCGGCGCGGCGCGCTTCGGCACATATCCGCTCGCGCCTGCCTCGAGCATTTTGAAAAAATATTCCTCGTCTTCGTGGATGGTCAACGCGACGATGGCAACCTTGGAGAATTTGGATTTGATCAGTCGCGCGGCTTCGATGCCGGTCATGTCGGGCAGGCCGATATCCATCAGGATGACATCGGGTCGGACCGTCCCCGCGGCGGATACGGCCTCGCTGCCGTTGCCCGCCTCCCCAACGATCTCTACATCGGTTTCGCTGGCAAGCAGCATCTTCAACCCCGAACGCACCACGGCGTGGTCGTCCACGAGCAATAAACGAATGGTCATTCCGTCTCACTCTCCTGCGGCTGGCATGGGATGCGCGCCTCCACCATGGTGCCCTGCCCCGGCCCCGCCTCGATGACGACTGTCCCGCCGAGCAGGCCGGCGCGCTCGTTCATGCCGGCCAGCCCGAGCGAGGGACGGCTGGTCTGGCGCTTGCGCACCGCATCGGGATCGAAACCCTTGCCGTCATCGCGCACGGTCACATGGATGCGGTTCGGGTCATACGAGAGCTGGATGAACACACTGGTGGCTTCGGCGTGTTTGATGATGTTGTTCAATGCCTCCTGCACGATACGGAAGGTGGCGATCTTCACCGTTTCAGAGATGGGCTTCTCCTCGCCGAAAATATCCACACGGACCTTGAGGCCGGTGCGTTCGGCGATCTTGCCGGCATACCAACGCAGGGCGGCCGGCAGGCCGAGGTCATCGAGATGCGATGGGCGCAGGTCGCTGATCAGGCGCTGGAGTTCGGAGAGCGAATCGGCGGTGAGCGTTTCGAGTTGGTGCAAGGTGTCTGCGGCGCGCTCGGGATTCCGTGCGAGCGTTGTCGAAAGTCCGCGAAGGCCGAGCCCGATCGCGGTCAGCGATTGACCCGTCTCGTCGTGCAAGTCGCGCGCAATGCGCTGACGTTCCGCCTCCTGCGCCGTCACCACGCGGCGGAAGAGTTCCGCGCGCATGGCCTCGCGCTGTTCCGATTCGTGCAGGCGTGCGGCTTGCAGTTCGGCAATGTGCTGTTCGGTTTCCACCTGGAAGGCGCGCAGGAAACGCACCACAAAGAACGATGCGGCCGAGGCCATCACCGCGCGGAAGATCTGGATCGGGAAGCCGAACAGGTCAATGAAAAGCGCTTCGTTGATGAAGTTCGAAGGGGGAATGGGGCTGGGAGGAACGAACAACTGTCCCAGCAGGCCGTACCAGCCAAACGCCACAGCCGCCCACAAGCTATCGCGGCCAAAGGTGACAAGTCCCGCCTGGCGGAAGGCGCGCTGTTGGGCAATGAGGCCCACTGCCGCCAGCACCGAAGAGGGAATGGCCAGCACGTAACGCGTCCACACATCGGCCACGGCCAGCAGTTCCTGCCCTTTGTATTCGCCGATGAAGTTAGCCAGGCCAAAGACCCAGATGGTTTCGAGTGCAAGCGGGACGATGAGACTCACACGCTGGGCCGTCTCTGTTTTGGAAAGCAGGAAACTGCCGAATGCCGCCAGCGACAGGAATGAGAAGGCCAGCAAGGCAAGTTCCACTGCCAGCAGATCGGGGTGGTTGGGATGTCCCAGTTGCACGAGCAGGTGATCGAACATCACCAGCCATTCGTGCACGCCATGCACGATACCAAACCCGATCAGCGGACGGAGCGCCTTACGCAGGCGTTCATCCGCAGAACGGCCGCCTTCGAAGGCAACCAATAACCCCATGCTGAAAAAGGCCAGTCCATAAAGAAAGTAGACAACGGTCGTGGTCAGCATGGGGTTGATGTGTCCTTATTGGGAATTGGAGTGCGGTGCCTGCCTGCTACTCCTCGTCACCCGGACGGATGCGCGTGCCGCAGGTTCGGCAGAAGCGGTCGCCGGTTCGGGCGCGCGTGCCGCATTGCGGACAGTAACGCATGCCGCCTCCCTCCGACGGTTCGGCAGATGCATCGTGCCGCCGTCGTGATGGCTTAACACGAGGCTGTCCACGGAAATAATAGTACAGCCCGCCAGTGATCGCCAACACCGCCACACCGGCGATCAGCCAAGGCATATATGTGGCGATCGAAACACGCCCCAATGTGTTGCCATCCACGTTGGGTTCATCCACAGACATGAAGGAGACGCTGAGCGAGTCGCTTTCTTTCTGATACTTGAATTGCAATTCGAATTCATTACCCGCACCGAGCGGGCCGAAGTCACCGATGTAATAGGTCAGGTTGTTGCGGACGAGGGAGCTTCCCAGCGAGGGAGTGGCGAGCATATTCGTGGCATCGTAGGGCTGCTGCAATTCCAAATGAAAGGTTTGTGCGGCGTAATCGGCAGGCCAGATGTAGGTGTAGCTGCGCGCCTGTCCCTTTTTGACGATTGAGGCGTCGTAATATTCCAGTTGAATGGCGGGGCCGGTCACTTCGATGTTCACATTGATCCAATCCCCGTTTGGCTCGAGAGAATATTCCACATTCTGGTCGCTCACCGCTTCGAGCGTTTCGCCCACGGCCACCACCGACGGATTCTTCGCGGCCGCAGGGATGCGGAACGTCATGGTGGCAGGCAGGGGCGTGGTATTGGCTACGATGATGTGATAGATCACCAGCACAGCCGGCTGGTCGTACTCCGGCCAGATCAGCACATTGACCGATTCGAGAGACGGTGTCCCTTGTGCATGAACAGCCGGGGCAGACAAAAGCAACGTGAACAACAGGATGAGCGCAACGATGCGTCGCATGGAAACCCTCCGCAGGTAATTTACTTTGTGAATCTTACCACAACGGGAGTTAAACGGCGGGAGCCAGCGCCTGCACCAACTGCCAGCAAAGGCGGTTGACCGGCGTGGGCACGCCGTGACTCTGCCCGGCCCGCGTCACCGCGCCGCAGATGGCGTCGATCTCGGTCGGGGCGCCGCGGCGCACATCCTGGAACATGGACGAGTGGTTCGCAGCGGTCTTCCTGGCCACGCTCTCGGCGGCCTCCACCGGGTTCTCGAACGGAAGCCGCACACGCTGTGACAAAGCGACCGCGGCGGTCTCCTCGGCGAGAGCGTTCATCACTTTGCGGGCCGAGGGCCGCTGGAGCAACTCCCCGTTGGGGATGCGCAACAGCGCCGTGAGCGGATTGATGGCCGCATTGACCACCAGCTTGCCCCACACGAGCGACTTCGCATCCGCCACCACCTCGACGTTGAAGCGGGCGCCTCGCAACATACTTTCCACCTCCCCCATGCGCGGATGCGCCTCCAGCGACACGGTCCCTTCGCCGCCAGGGCGGACGAGGCCGGGGCCGAGCAATGTCGCGCCGGTGGTGGTGACGCCGAGGGAAACACGTTCGCGCCCCAGCGACTCTGCGAGGATGTCATCGTTGCCGAGCCCGTTCTGCAAGGTGACAGCGAGACCGTCATCCGCAAGGCACTCGGCAAGTTGTTGTGCGGCTCGTTCGGTCTGCCAGGCTTTGACGAGGACGAAAGCCAGACGGATGCCGGTCACCCGCTTCGGGTCACGGATGACGCGCACACGGTAGGCGAGCTCACGTCCATGCGAGTCAGCCAGGCGGGCACCGTCGCGCTCGAGGGCGTCCAGTCCGGCGTTCCACGTGCCGAGCATGGTCACGTCATGTCCCTGCGCCGAGAGTCGCGCCGCGAAGAGAGTGGCGAGCGCGCCGGTGCCGAGGATGAGGATGGGATCATTGTTCATGGTTACCTCGAAGAGCGTAGACAAGTACACACGTACACAGGTAAACAGGGAACGTGTCTACGTGTGTACCTGTCTACGTGTGTACGGTTTTGAGGAACCCCTCCCACTCATCATCCTTCATCTCCACCGAATGTTCTACGCCGGGGAACTGGCGCGTCTGCACCTCTTCAAGGTATTCTGCAAAGGCGCGTTTCATCTCGCCGTGGAAATCGGCGTACTTCTTGACGAATTTCGGTGTGAAGCGGTCGAACAGGCCGAGCAGGTCGTGCGTCACCAGCACCTGACCGTCACAACCGGCGCCAGCGCCGATGCCGATGGTGGGAATGGAAATTTTCTGCGAAATGTATTCCGCCAGCCGCGCCGGGACCGACTCGAGCACGAGGCTGAACGCACCGGCCTCTTCAAGGATGAGCGCATCTTCGAGCAGGCGTTTTGCGGCGGAGGCGTTCTTTCCCTGCGGGCGGAACCCGCCGAGTTGATGGACCGATTGCGGTGTGAGGCCAAGGTGCCCCATGACCGGGATGCCCGCACCAACGATGGCGCGCACCGCGTCGGCGCGTTCGCGTCCGCCCTCGAGTTTGACCGCGTCCATGCCGCCCTGCTGGAGGAATCGCCCGGCGTTGCGCACAGCATCTTCCACCGAAGCCTGATACGACATGAACGGCATGTCGCCGATGAGCAGGGCATGCTGTGCCCCGCGCGAGACCGCGCGGCTGTGATGCAGCATCTCCTCCATCGTGACGGGGAGCGTGTTGGCATAGCCCAGCACCACCATACCGAGCGAATCGCCGACGAGGATCGAGTCCACACCGGCCTGGTCCATTGCCAGCGCAGTGGGATAGTCGTAGGCGGTCAGCATGGAGATGATCTCGCCGCGTTCCTTCTTTTGGCGGAACGCAAGCGTGGTCACTTTTTTGCGTTGAGGCGCAGTGACAGAAACAGAAATAGGGGAAACACTAACAGTAGACATGGTACCCTCCGGTAAAGGTAGAGTCCGCT
>CAYNQA010000217.1:0-5726 GCA_964399225.1 uncultured Anaerolineaceae bacterium | reverse complement strand
TAGCCATCTTCGCGCTGGACGAGATGCAACAGGGGCATCACCGCCGAGCGTTTGTGTTCCGGCGGGTACTTCGCCAGGATCTGTTTAACTTCCTTGGGATATTTTTCTGACAGACTCATCGGTCAATATCTCCGAGAACAATGTCGATCGAGCCAATGATGGCGACCAGGTCCGCGACCAGATAGCCTTTGGCGAGAGGCGGCAGGATGCCGAGATTCTCGAACGAGGGGGTGCGCCAGTGGATGCGGTACGGCTTGGGGCCGCCATCGCCTTCGAGGTAGACGCCCAGTTCGCCGCGCGGGGATTCGACGGCACTATAGATCGAAGCCTTGGGGGCAGGGAAGCCTTCGGTCCACAACTTGAAGTGGTGGATGAGCGCTTCCATGCTCACGCCGATCTCGGAACGCGGAGGGGTGACGAACTTGCGGTTCTCCGAGCGGACCGGGCCCATCGGCAACTTATCCATGGCCTGCGTGATGATCTTAAGCGACTCACGCATCTCCTGAACGCGCACAAGGTAGCGGGCGTAGTTGTCACCCACCGTATGGGTCGGGACGTTGAAATCGTATTGCTCGTAGCCCGAGTACGGACGCTTCTTGCGCAGGTCCCAGTCGCTGCCGCTGGCACGCAGGATCGGGCCGGTGATGCCGTAGCTGAGAGCCTGATCGAGAGGCAGTTTGCCGATACCGACCATGCGGTCAATGAAGAGTGGATTCTTTGTGAGCAGGCCTTCGTATTCGTCCACGCGCTTGTGGAACATATTGACAAAGGTGCGCACAGCTTTTTCGAATTCGACCGGCACGTCGCGCCACAGTCCACCGGGACGCAGGTACGTGGTCATCATGCGCTGGCCGGAGACCAGCTCGAAAATGTCGAGGATCTCCTCACGCTCGCGGAAGCAATAGAGGAAGAGCGATTGCGCGGCCAGGTCGAGGGCGGATGTGCCGAGCCAGACCAGGTGCGAGTTGATACGCTGCAACTCCGCCAGGATCACGCGGATGGCCTGCGCGCGCGCGGGCACATCCAGGTCCACGAGCTTTTCCACAGCCATCACGTAGGCGAGGTTGTTCCCGATCGGGTTCATGTAATCGAGGCGGTCGCTCATCACCTCGGCTTTTTGATAGGTCTTGGCTTCCATGTTCTTTTCCACGCCGGTGTGCAGGAAGCCGATATCCGGAATACAGTTGACGACGATCTCGCCATCCAGTTCGAGCAGGAGGCGCAGCACACCATGCGTGGACGGGTGCTGGGGCCCCATGTTCAAGAGCATGGTCTCGCCGTTCAACGCGCGTTCCGAAACCAGGTGCTTATATGTGTCGATGCTTACTTCTTCAAGTTGTGCCATGGCTGTTCCTCAAAAGGAGCGCAGGCGTTGTTTAGGGCGGCCTGCTGTTGCGGACTAAAGTCCGCGCTCCAATTACTCCTTTGCGTACGGCTTGCCGAGATCGATCTCTTCAAAGTTGAAGGTGAACTGCGGTTCTTCATAGCCGAGCGGATGATCCTTGCGCAACGGGTGTCCCTCGTAATCCGGCGGCATGAGAATACGGCGCGGATCGGGGTTGCCCGCAAAGCGGATGCCGAACATATCCCAGATCTCGCGCTCACGCCAGACGGCAGAAGCAAACACGCCGCTCGCTGTCGGGACCTCCGGCTGGCTCCCGTCCACTGGGACGCGCACCAGGATGGAGGCGTTCTTCGCATGCGACTGCAGGATGTACACCACGTGAAAGCGCGGTGTTTCCTGCGGCCAGTAATCCACCGCGGTCATGGTGGAAAGCAGCTTGAACGTGTGACGGTCGCGCAGGGCGGTGAGGACGTCCACGATATGGCCGGCAGGGACGAACACATGCACATCGCCGCGAAACTCCTCAGCCTTTGCGCCAAACTCGGCCTGCAATGAACGCACAATGGGTTCGAGTGTAGTATCCATGTGGGTTTCCTGTGGGGCTACTTGGCCGCCGTATCCTTGATCTTCATGGCCTCGACCTTTTCGTACAAGGTCATCACGCCGTGGATGAGCGCCTCGGGGCGCGGCGGGCAGCCGGCCACGTACACATCCACGGGTACTACTTCGTCCACACCTTGAAAGATCGCATAATTATTGAACACGCCGCCGCACGAAGCGCAATCGCCCATGGCGATCACCCACTTCGGCTCGGGCATCTGGTCGTAGAGGCGGCGCAGCACCGGCCCCATCTTCTTTGAGACGCGTCCCGCCACGATCATCAGGTCACTTTGGCGCGGACTCGGGCGCATCAGTTCCATGCCGAAGCGGCTCATGTCATAGTTGGCGGCCTGCGCGCTCATCATCTCAATGGCACAGCAAGCGAGGCCGAACAACATCGGCCACATGGCGCGCGTGCGGCTCCAGTTCACAACCTGTTCCAGCGTGGTGGTCACCACGCCCATGTTTCCAAGTTTCTGCTCTATTCCCATTCGAGGGCTCCTTTCTTCCAGGCATATGCATATCCAACCAATAAAATGATAATGAAGACGATCATCTCGATCATACCGAAGAGCCCCAACTGACGGAAGGCAATGGCCCATGGCAGGAAGAAGACCACTTCAATATCGAACAGGATGAACAGTACGGCGATCAAATAGAATCGCACAGGCATCCGGCGCGTACCCGCCCCAATGACGGGCATGCCAGATTCGTATGGTTCATCCTTGACTTTGGATTTACGCTTCGGCCCGAACAATTCCCCCAGGCCGATGGCGATCAGACCAATGATGGTGGACACCACCAAAAGCAAAGCAATTGCAAGATACTCAAGCAACATGGGACCCTCAGCACAAAGTGAGACTTGCGTACAGGGTCGCAAAGACCTCGTCTCGTTCGCGACGTTCTTCACAGACCCATGGTCGAAGATTTTATCATAAGGCTTTTTGAGTGACTAGTTAAAGTGTCACTTTTCACAAGAACAAAGATAACCCCGCAATATGACAAACATTCTCTAATTCGTTTTCCCCTACCCCAGATAATCTCGCAAGGGGCGGCTCCGTGTAGGATGGCGCAGTTTCCGCAAGGCTTTCGACTCGATCTGGCGGATGCGTTCGCGCGTCACATCGAAATAGCGGCTGACCTCTTCGAGCGTGTGCTCCTTGCCGTCCATCAGGCCAAAGCGCAGTTCCAGCACCTGACGCTCACGCTCGGTGAGCACCTCCAGCGCATGCTGGATCTGCTCGCGCAGCATCTCGCGGGCGGCAGCATCGATCGGGGAGAGAGTGTCCTCATCAGGGATGAAATCGCCCAGCGAACTGGAATCATCATCGCCGACCGGCCCCTCGAGCGAGATCGGCTCATCCGAAGACCGCAGCACCCGGTCCACCTTGCGGGTGGCCGCCTCCAGCCGTTTTTGCAACGCCGGCCCCGGAGACTTCCCCTCCGCATGCGCGCGCAGGATGGCATGCACATCCGAGGCAGGCAGATAGCCGACCTCGAGCGCCAGTTCCTCGGTGGTCGGGTTACGTCCCAACTCCTGCGTCAAGTCGCGCTGGATGCGCATGATGCGCGTGATCGATTCGAAGAGATGCACCGGAATGCGGATCGTCCGCGCCTGCTCGGCAATGGAACGATTGATGGACTGGCGGATCCACCACGTCGCATACGTGCTGAACTTGAACCCGCGCCGCGGATCGAACTTGTTCACCGCGCGCAGCAATCCAAGATTGCCCTCCTGGATCAGATCGAGGAATGAGATGCCGCGCCCAAGATATTTCTTCGCCACACTGACCACCAGGCGCAAGTTCGCGCGGATGAGCGCCTGCGAGGCATCTTCTGCGCGCAAGTGCGCCGACTGGAGCTCGGCATCGAGCGTGGCGTCGTCGCAAATGTGGGTGAACATCGTCCGCTCGGCGGGCAGGGTGTGATGTTTGTGAATGTGGTCCAACAGCCAGTTGGCGTAAGGTGTGGGAAGGAGATAAAGGCACAGAAAGACCGAGAATGCCTTGCGCGCCAATTCATCCCACAAGGCGTCATGTCCCCACTGTTCGGTGGCGAGGTAGGAGCGCAAATACGAGGGCGCAGCCGTTTGCCATCCAGCATGAAGCGATTGGGCTTCGGCCAGAACAAGGGCCAGGTCGGGCAATTCCACGTCGAGATGGTCGGCGTCCTCCACCAGACGGTCCCATGAAGTGGCCGCTTCGCGCAAGATCGAATGGTAGACAGTGCACGTTTGCGATTGCCCCTTGCGCAAAGGCCGCCGGCTGAACATTTTCACAAGACGGTCCGCTTCGATGCACGTTGAAAGGCGAAACTCCGAATCGACCTCGAGCAGTTTCACCTGTCCGATCTCGCGCAGGTAGAGCCGCACCGGGTCGTCTGAAAGCTCAGAGGCCGTATGGTGATTCTGGTTCTCGAGCGCATCAAGATCATTATCTTCTTCGGATTGTATGAGCAGGTGTGTATCTGGCTCCCCCATATCATCGCCATTCAGATCAGGCAGGACTGCGGAGGAATACTCCTCCTCGAACACGCTTTCCATGCGCGATGCCTTCCCGCGCGGGCGGGCTGACTGTGCCGCCGCTGGAGTCTTTCCCTTTCGAGATGATTTTAGATTCGTTTTTTTTGCCATGTCAGGTTTGTCTGCGAAGTGTCAGACGATGATTTGCCTGGTCAATGGAACGGAGCAACTGCACAAGCTGCATCACGCGTTGCTGGTAAAAGGAAGCGCGAGGATCGCCATTCTGCTGTGCTTCCTCCTGCAAAAATCGGGTCTGTGTCAGGTCCTGGTTGGCGCGCGTGCGGCGGATCTTTTGCACCGTTCGTTCCAGATCTTCCAAAAGACGCTCTTCCAGCGGGTCGAGCTTTTCTGCCTGGACCAGCAGTTCTTGCGCAAGTCCTTTGAGCGAATCTGTTAAATGAATAACCACATATTGATGCTGGTCGGTCTCCACCTGCTCCAACGATTGACGAATAAGGGTCAATAGCATCTGATGGTCAGTATACTCGAAATCTTCAGACGTAAGCGCGGCGAGTCCATTGGCTTGCAAACGCCGGTCGAGCCGATACAGCAGTTCGGGACGGCGGAACAATACCCCCAAACAATGTGCTTCAGCATTGTGGATGGATGAGCCCGCGACAGCAGTCTGCCGCTCCGGCCGGCTGCCGGCCTGAGGCGCTTCTGCCCTCTCGAACCTCGGCCGCTTCGTCCGCGGACCCTGAGCGGGCGCGCCCACTAGCGCACTTTCATCCACCCGCAGCATACGCGCCAGGGCCTGGCGATAAGTGTCACGCTCGAGCGGGCTGGCAAGGTCTTCGATCAATGGAAGCACCTGCGCCGCGATCTGATTCTTGACCTTCGGGTCATTAACATTCTGACCTGCCGCGAGGGCTTCCATCACATGCGTTACGATGGGCTTGGCATTCTCGATCAGCTTCGCCCATTCCTCTTTATTCCTCGCCACGATCTCATCCGGATCGAGATCATCAGGCATCGTCGCCACACGCAGATCGGCTTGCAGACGGGCTTCATTGCGGAGCAGGCCGCGCGCGTCGAAACCAAGTTCTCCCTCGCGGTCCATGGCAGAACGGGCGGCATCGAGTCCGCGCATCACGGCTTTTTGACCGGCCACATCCGGGTCGAGGGCCAGAACAATGCGGCGCGTGGATCGTTTGAGCAACCGCAACTGGTCCTCGGTCAATGCCGTGCCCATCGGCGAGACCACATTCTCGTAGCCCGCCTGATGCAAGGCAATGACATCGAGATAACCTTCCACGATCA